>CAZBKO010000013.1:0-34117 GCA_964492545.1 uncultured Lachnospiraceae bacterium | reverse complement strand
GGTATTGTTTTTAGTCAATTCCCTTTACTCTTTAAAGTATACAGGAAGCTCCTAACGTATTTTTCTTATGTTGCAAACTTACATTCAGAATTAAACCTATACCTGAAAACAAACTTACAAGTGAACTTAATCCATAACTCACAAACGGTAAAGTTAATCCTGTATTTGGTATCATTCTTGTTACAACTGCTATATTTATAAATGTCTGAAATGCAAGCCAGGCGGCAAATCCGATACATATTATTCGACCAGCCAAATCCGGTGAGTGAATTCCGACATTAATACATTCAAAAATAATCAGTGCAATTAATATTATTACTGCCGCTGAACCAACAAATCCTAATTCTTCACCAACTATACAGAAAATAAAATCTGTCTGTGGTTCAGAAATATAATTACCATTTTTAACACTTGTAATAGTGTTATTGTGTAAACCTTTTCCCCATAATCCACCTGAACCGATGGCCATTACAGAATTTTCCTGTTGAAAATTAATTCTGGCAGCTTCCTCATTTGTTTCGTCATAAAAACCAATGATTCTGTCATATTGATAGCTTTCTAATATCTTTTGGTTAGGCTGTAAAATTAAATACAACATAATCACTGCAGTCGGTATTGCCACAGCAAATGCAGCTATAATAATCTTGTAGCTTATACCTGATATATAGACAACACTACAAAAAATCAGACAGATAACAATTGTCGTTGACAAATCAGGCTGCTTTAGAATTAAGAAAGCCGGTATTCCAAATAATAGTACAACCGATGTAAATACAAGAAATGTATTAAGCTTTTCCTTATATTTATCAAGAAATTTTGCAAAAAACAAAATAATCAAGAGCTTACTAAGCTCTGATGGCTGAAGCTGTATAGCACCTAAATCAATCCATCTCTGTGCCCCCATATGAACAGAACCAAATACTCTAACACCCACTAACAATCCGAGATTAAGTATATATATTATCCAGTAAAATCGTAATATAAAATGATAGTCTATAAATGTCGCACATAGCAAAGCAACTGAGCCAATAATTACACCAAGAATCTGTTTTCTGTCGTAATCACCGGTCTCCGCTGCACTTGATATGACTTGAATACCTAAAATGGTAAGAACATATACAAACACAATCAGACGAATATTTAAATATCGATATTTATAGTTTTTAAGAGTATTCAATATAATTGACATGCTGCTTTGCCTTACCTTTCAGTCTAAAATTACGAATTATGCTTAACTTCTTTTATTGGAATATTGCACATTAATGTAGGATCTCCGGATTTTTCACCTTCTGAACCATCTGTCTGTGTAATCTGAATGTCTAGTCCATCCAAATCAATTTCCATATATTTCTTAATAACATTGATGATATCATTCTTAATAAGTTCCATTATTTCTGGCGAACAACTAGACCTGTCCGATACTAATAATAGCTTAAGACGATCTTTAGCAACTGAACTAGAATTTTTCTTTCTAAATAAATCGAATAATGCCATAATAAATTGCCCCCCTATTAATTATTTTTTTTGAATATTCCAGATAATTTTGAGAAAAATCCCGATTTTCCACTTAAGTCAAGAAGTGGAACCTCTTCTCCTACAATTCTCCTACAAATATTCATATATGCCTGACCAGCAAGGTTATCTGAACCAACTAGTGGTTCACCATTGTTAGTTGCAATTACTATGTTCTCATCATCCGGAACAGCTCCTATAAGATTGATTGCAAGGATATCTACAACATCATCTATTGACATCATATCTCCCTTCTTAACCATATCCATTCTAATTCTGTTAACAATAAGATCACTTCTCTTCTTCTCATTAGCTTCGAGAATACCAATAATTCTGTCAGCATCTCTGATAGCGGATACCTCTGGAGTTGTTACTACAAGGGCTCTGTCAGCGCCTGCAATAGCATTTAAAAATCCCTGTTCAATACCGGCTGGACAATCAAGAATTATGTAATCAAATTCTTTTCTTAATTCATCTGTAAGTGCTCTCATCTGTTCTGGAGTAACACTGTTCTTGTCCCTTGTCTGAGCAGATGGTAAAAGATATAAGTTAGGATATCTCTTATCTTTAATCATAGCCTGCTTAGCTTTGCAGTTACCTTCAATTACGTCCACAAGATTATATACTATACGATTCTCAAGACCCATAACAACATCCAGGTTACGAAGACCTATATCTGTATCGATTAATACTACTTTCTTGTCTAATTTTGCAAGGCCGGTACCTACATTTGCAGATGTAGTTGTTTTACCAACACCGCCTTTTCCTGATGTTACAACGATTACTTCACTCATTCTGAAAATTCCTCCCGTTAATTAATAAAAACGTAAATCGTTTAGTACTTCTTTGTTTAATGGTTCAATATATATGTTATCATTTTCAACAAAGGCTATTTTAGTTTCCGGCTTAAGCTTCTTTTTCTTTGGCGCACCATCGGAACTTCTGGCTATCACATCTCCTATACGTATCTGCATAGGTGCCATTTCAAGTGCTACCACAAAGGAAGATGAATCTCCGGTTATTCCTGCATACACAGTTCCTTTTAAAGAACCCAATACTATAACGTTGCCTGTGGATATTACTTTTGCCCCAGGGTTAACATCGCCAAGTATTACAAGACTGTATTCGCTTTCAAGTACCTGTCCTGAGCGCAATGTTCCACGATAGAACTGACCATTGTGTGTTGCTGCTTCTTCTACATGGGTTTCTATGGCATTTTTAAATGTCTGTTCTGTAGTAGGATTGTTATCAACAATACAAATTATTGATAACTCAGAACAATTTTGAATTATATCTATTATCTCAAACTGTTCTGAATCGTTTAAAATTCTTCCTTCAAATGAAATACCCATTGAGGCTTTACCCCAAAACTTGGATGATTCCTTAAACTTATCAGCAATCTGTAATTTTAATTCTTCAAATGGCATATCTTTGTCTAATACAACTATAATACCATATTTGTTACCTTTTATCACTACTGAATTTTTCATAATTGCATTTTCCTCCTGAAATTAATTATCACTGCTATGTCCCGAGGTTGGTACAGCTGCAGTACCCTGAAGAATCTCTTCGTCAGTAGTTAATCCATAATAATATGACATAAAATCCTTAACAACTTCTGCTGAGTATCCGGTTGAATCACCAAATGGTATCAATACGCTCATTGCTATTTCAGGATTATTATATGGAGCATACGCTACAAAAACAGTATGATTTGAACGCAGCTTGTTTTCCTGCGCAGTACCAGATTTTCCGGCAACCTCAATATCAAAATTCTTAAATGTATTTTGCGCAGTACCAGATGTAATAACAAGTCTCATACCTGAATGAACAGCATCCCAAGTAGATTGAGACACATCAACCTTATTTTCAAGTGTTGGCTCAAAGTCTGTAGTCTTATCTGTGGATGTATCAACTACTTTGTCTAATAATGTTAATTTATAATTATTACCACTGTTAGCTATTGTTGTAGCATATCTTGCAAGCTGAACATTTGCAAAACTGTTAGAGCCCTGTCCAATTGCTGAACGAACAGCATCTGATGTTGAAAATAATGGGTCGTTTTCATCTAACTCTACACCTGAAAGCATGTTCAGTCCAAGGGATGTTGCATATTTATTTAGCTTAGATAATCCAAGCTTTTCATCATAATCTCCGTTAGCCTTTTTACTTAATTCATATCCAACAGTATAAAAGAAATAGTTACATGAATAACTAAGTGCCCATGATACATTTATGGAGCCATGACTTCCGGGATATCTCCAACATTTTGGATATGGCTTGCCAAGTCCTGTAAACTCGCCTCTGTCATATATTTCCTGAGTTGGTGTTATTACACCACTGTCCATACCTGTCACAGCTGAAACCATCTTGAAGGTAGAACCTGGAGCAGTTCTTGTCTGCGTTGCTCTATTGTATAAAGGTAATGATAAATCATTTGTTAACTGATTCCAATAATCGGCATTTACTGTGCCCGATAATTTGTTGTTGTCATAGCTTGGATAAGTAACAAGTGCCAATACATTTCCATTGTTAACATCAGTAACAACTATAGATCCTGAGCATGGGTCAAGGGCTATCTGCGCTGGTGTTATTTTAATCTGTCTAATCTGCTCACGCATAAAGTTATATGCAACACCCGCCTGTCCTGATGCAAGAGTCTGATAAGAAGTTGAATCATATTTGAGAACCTTTTGATCAAATAAAATCATACAAATCTCGTTACCTGTAACACTTCCATCCTTAATGAGATATTTGTATATCTTCTTGCGGAAGGCTGTATCAGTCTTAATTGTGTCAATTATATAATCAATTAAAGAATTATATACCTCATCAGTTCCTGAGTATTTACTCTCGTCCTCAGATACAAGCTTTGATGAATTAATCCAGTTATTTGCAATTGCATAATTAAGAAAATTATTAAGACTTATTGTTTCTTTTGTCCACTTAATATATGTTTCATCTTCATAATCAATTGCTGTTTTATCAATAACTCCATTGGTTGTAAGCATCTCATAAATGTATGAAAGATAAGTATTATATTCCTCTGAAAGTGTTTTCATAGTCTGAGCTTCAGAGTTTGTCAGCTCATTTCGAACTGAAGTAATGACTGTGGATTGTTTTGATACAAACTTATCATAAACTCTTTTTTCAACGTCGGAAGCTTTCTTTTTGCCAAAATGATTAAGATCAATAACATTATTGTTAATCATTTGAAAATAAATATCTTTGATTGGAATATATATAACCTTAGAATCTTCTGTTGCAGTAAAATCATAATCTACAATTTTTGAATAAACGATACCGGCTAATTTTTGTTCCAATATCTTATATGCTGCTACCTGATATTTCTTGTCCAGTGTTAAATAGACATCTTTTCCTGCTACAGCATCCTTATTATCAATAACCTCCAGTGTTTTTCCGGTATTGTCTACAAAAATAGTCTGTTTTCCTTTAACACCCTGAAGATATGATTCCATATACTCTTCAATTCCTGATTTACCAACAATATCATTTGCCTCATAATTGCCATCATTTGTGTTGAAATCTGAAAGCTGATCTTCAGATATCTTACCTGTATAACCAAGTATATGTGAAAAATATGTGCTGTCATTATATACTCTCACAGTTTCATCTGATACCGAAACACCTTGGAGAATTGCTTTGTTTTCATATATTGCAGCAACTGTCTTATCACTTACATTTGATGCTATTGTTGTAGATATATACTTCTGATATGAATTTAACCATAAATTATATCTTATTATAGCTATTTGAAGAGATTCAGCTTTTGTATACTTCTCCTGATCAATTTCAAACATCTTTTTACCTACCAGATAATTGTATACATCAAGTGCAGTGGATTGTGACAGCTGTTCTTTCTCGGAATCAAGCTCATCCACTGATTTCTTACCATAAATATCTCTCAAAAATCTAAGCTTTGCAGCATCAGATGATACTGAAAATGAAAAATTATCATTGCTGTCAATTACTACTGAAAAATCATTATTTATAGAATCACCATTTTCATTGATGATATTAATTGTCTTGTAGATAATCTCATTGAGTTCATCATCCTTAGTGGCTGAATTACTTAATACATCTTCGATTGTAACAGCGTATGCAAGCTTGTTATATGCAAGAATTTTACCATTTCTATCGTAAATTATTCCTCTTGTGCCAGATACGGAGACCTCTTTTTCACCCTTTTGAATATAATTGTTGAGGTAGTAATCTTCGTTAACAATCTGAAGATTGAAAATACGAAAAATCAATATAGAAAAAAGTGCACCAAATATTATACATAAAAAGAACACTCTTGATTTCAATATAGTAAGTATTGCTCTAAAAAAATCTTTTATAGTTTCTTTAATCAAATTTAGTCTCGCTCCTTTTTTCACGTTCTTCTAAAAACCTGTTAAGTTTAAGGAGAAGTCGATATATTAAAATAGCAATAATAACTGTATAAAGAACTTCAGGAAGCATAACATGAATAAAGTACGTTCCAAAATTCAGTCGGTTTCTTAATAAAAACCTAAATATATAGAATGAAAATGAATAAGCAAAATCACTGGCAATTACTAAACATAAAGGAAGAGTAACATCCTCATCGTAAAATAATCTGTGAAAGATACCATTTACATATCCTATGTACATAAACAACAGTGCATTGAAACCAAGCACACTGCCACTAAAGCAGTCTAGTAAAAGACCACAGAAAAATCCGGCATACATACCTGCCTTTTTACCCCTCATAAATCCAATGGAAAAGGTTAAAATAATAAGAAGGTTAGGAGATACTGATGCAAGAGAAAGTGAATTAAACAATGTACTCTGTAAAATGTAGAATGCTATGATTAAAAATGTTGTTATAATCTTTCTTAGCATATTACGCTCTCCTTTATTTACCAGTGTCCTTTAATTGAGTTATTACCAGGACTTCTTCTATATGCGCAAAATCAACAACAGGGGTTAATTTTGCAGATTTTGTCAAATTATTAGAATCTTCTTTTATGTCCTTAACATATCCAATAAGTATACCCGGCAAAAATTTCGGACTAATATTGGAAGTTACAATCATATCGCCCTCATTTATTTTAGCATCCTTTTTGATATTAATAACTGATAGCACACCATCATTGATTAATGTTAGGTCGCCTTTAACAATACATCCATCTGAACTTGTGGATGATTGTGCACTTACATAGCTTTCATCATCAATTAATGAACGAACAATTGAGTAAGTATCACCTACTTCAGCTACTATACCGACAAGTCCGCCATTTCCAATTACATTCATATCAACCTTAATTCCATCCTTGCTTCCCTTGTTGATAGTAAATGTTGAAAACCAGTTGCCGGAATCCTTACTTATTATTCGTGCACCAACCTTGGTGTATGATGAATACTGACTGTCTAACTTATATAGCTCCTGAAGTCTTTTCAGTTCATTCTTCTCCTGTACAGAAATTGCACTATCTTCCTGATACTTTGCAACCTCACTCTTAAGTGATTCGTTCTCAGCCATCACATCTCTCAATTCCTTGAGATTATCTGCTTTATCTGTAAACCATCCTCCAAGCTTATTCATACCAGTTTGAACAGGAATAACAACCTTGGCCACAGTATTCTTAACCGGTCTTGCAAAACCGTCAATTGTAAAAGACAGCACTATCAGTAATATGCATAGAAAGGTTAATATAGATAGTATATATTTAGTTGGAAAATGAAAATTATTACGGCGTTTCATATATATGCCTTTCTTATTAATTAATCATATTGTTTTTCCGATGGTACATACATTAATCCTTCTAATGAAGGTGTTGATATAATTTTAGCAATTCCGTTAATTACTGTCTCTGATGGATTCTCTGCAATATTTACCTTGAGTCCCGTCTCTTTAGTTATAAGTCTGTCAAGGTTTTTAATCATTGCTGAACCACCTGTGAGATAAACACCCTTGTTCATAATATCTGCTGCAAGTTCTGGTGGAGTTCTCTCAAGTATAATTTTGACTGAATCAAGAATTGTATAAAGGGATTCCTGAATTGCTTCAAATACAAGACCTGAAGAAATGTCCTTACATGCTGGAAGACCAGTAACTATATTACGTCCATACGCTGTATATGTCTCATCTGATTCGTTCATGGCGTCTGCAAGATTAATCTTAATCTGCTCTGCAGTACGTGAACCAATTATAAGATTGTATTTCTTTCTGACAATATTACATATTGTCTCATCAAGCTTAGTACCACCAGCCTTGATTATCTTCGTCAATACAATACCACCAAGTGATATAACTGAAATTTCTGAAGTCTCTGAGCCTATATCAATTATTAAATTACCCTTAGGGCTGTCTACATCAATGTCAACTCCTACTGCTGCTGCAATTGGTTTCTCAACAACTGTTATTCGCTTAGATTTAATTTTTGATTCAGCAATCAAATCAAAGAATGCCTTTTTCTCAACTTCTGTAATATCTGTAGGAACAGCAACACAAAAATCACTTCCACCAACAGGTGATGAACCATTAAATTTCTTATAGAAGCATTCAAATAAAATATCCATATTACGGATATCTGCAATTACACCAAACTTAACAGGAAATGATACTTCAATATTAGCTGGTGCTTTCTCGTACATCTCATATGCAAAATCACCATAATCATATACCTCTGTCTTGTTCTTAATTGCTATAACGTTCTTCTCGTTTAATACTTTTCCTGATGATTCACTTACTATTTTAAAATTACTGGTACCTAAATCTATACCAAATGTCTGCTGTGCCATAATGCGCTGCTCCTTTCAACTCAATTAATTATTCCGCGTTCCTTGAGGCTTTCATATCTATTGTCACCAATAATGATATGGTCTATTAATTCTATGCCAATTAACTTTCCTGCTTCGTGGATTTTTCTTGTATTAATAATATCTTCTCTGCTTGGTGATGGGTCACCGCTTGGATGATTATGCAACAATGCTATATAGACTGCATTGTATTTAAGTGCTTCTATAAATAGCTCTCTTGCTGACATCAGCGATGCATTTACAGTTCCCTTAGTCAATTCTATGCTCTTTATTAGCATATGTCTTGTATTAAGAAATACTGCCATCAGAACTTCTGTCTCCCGGTGTCTTAAGTCTTCCATAAAATAGTTGGCAACACTGGCGGGAGTGTTAAATAAAGGCTTGTCACCATTACTTGACTTAGAGATTCTTCGTGATAATTCACCAATGCATTTTATCTGAATAGCCTTGACCTGTCCAATTCCTTTGATGTTCATCAGCTGATTAACTGTTAAATGGTGTATACCATTAAGTCCTCTGCAGCCTTCGTAGTCATTCAGAACGTGTTCTGCTAAGGAAACTGAGTTCTCTTCCCTGTTGCCGGTTCTAATTATTACTGCCAACAGTTCGGCATCTGACAAAAATTCAGGACCATACTTGATGCATTTCTCGTATGGTCTGCTGTCGTTACTCATATCCTTGATTCTCTTTATTTTCTCCATAAATCCTCCATCTTATCATCATATTCTCTCCTGATGCTGAAAGATTTCTACGAAAAAATACACTTTATCATAACATATTTATATTAATTTAACAATATGTGCATTTAATAATTTTTGAAGGGACATCATAATACCAAGTTTTGCATGATACCATGTTAATCCACCTTGAAAATATGCTGCGTATGGTGGCTTTAGAGGACCGTCTGCGCTAAGTTCAATTGATGAACCCTGTATAAATGCTCCTGCTGCCATGATAACCTCTGCATCATAGCCCGGCATAGCCCATGGTTCAGGTGTAACAAAGCTGTCAACAGGTGCTGCTGCCTGGATACCTTTACAAAATTCTATCAAGCCTTCCGGTGTACCAAGTTCAACTGCCTGAATTATATCATGTCTTGATTCAGTACTATTTGGTACAACTTTAAATCCAAGAGATTCATAAACATTTGCTGCAAATACAGCACCCTTGAGAGCACCTGCTACTACCGTTGGAGCAAGAAAAAGTCCCTGATAAAGAGACTGGCTTATTCCAAGTGTTGCGCCTACTTCTTTTCCAAGTCCCGGTGTTGTAAGTCTGTATGATGCATTTTCTATACATTCGTTTGTTCCACAAATATATCCGCCTATCGGTGCAAGTCCACCACCCGGATTCTTTATAAGAGAACCCACAACCATATCTGCTCCAAAATCCGAAGGTTCCAATGCTTCAACAAATTCGCCATAGCAGTTATCTACCATAACAATCAATTTTTTATTTATAGATTTTACAAATTGTATCGCTTCACCAATTTCTGATACAGATAAGGTTTTTCTTGTCTGATAACCCTTTGAACGTTGAATTGCAATCATTTTAGTTTTATCATTTATTGCTTCTTTAATTCGTTCAAAATCAAATGAACCGTCCTCCAATAAGTCAACCTGGTTATATGTAATGCCATATTCCATTAATGAACCCTTTGAAGGTCTTATTCCAATTACTTCCTCAAGTGTGTCATAAGGCTTGCCTGATATTGATAGCAGCTCATCACCTGGTCTCAAATTGGAAGAAAGTGCAACAGCAAGTGCATGTGTTCCACAGACAATCTGAGGTCTTACAAGTGCAGCTTCAGTATTAAATACTCTAGCATATACACTTTCCAGGGTTTCACGTCCAAAATCATTGTAACCATAGCCTGTGGTTGCTGCAAAATGTACATCGCTGACTTTTTCCTGCTGCATTGCATTTATAACCTTCATTTGGTTATACTCTGCTATCTTGTCAAATTCTTCAAATCTGGTTTTTAACTTTTCAATTATTTTGTCACAGTATTCTATTACCTGTTTCTCTATTCCAAGCTTTTCATAAATATTATCTAATTGATTATTCATTGTTAGTCCTTTCACATTTCTTAAACTCATTTATCATAAATTCAAGCATTTTATTTTTATCATTATTAAAGTCCTGATAATTTACCCAGGTTACACACTTTTCTCTTCTAAACCAGGTAAGCTGGCGCTTTGCAAAATGTCTGGTATCTCTCTTAATTATATAAATAGCTTCTTCTTTTGAAATATCCCCACTCAGATATGAATATATTTCCTTATAGCCAAGCCCCTGCATTGATACAAGGGAAGAATCATATCCCATATCTATTAATTTTTGAACCTCTTCTATTAATCCATTTTCAATCATCAAATCTACTCTTTTATCAATTCTCGAATATAAAATATCTCTATCGTTGTTTAAAACAAAATAATTGAAGCTGTATGGGGAGTCATTCTGTCGCTGTTCTTCATTGTGCTGCGAAATTAATTGTCCTGTCTGGTGATAATACTCAATTGCCCTTATTACCCTCTTAGAATTATTCATATGAATACTCTCAGCTGATTTTGGATCAATTTCTTTTAGCATATTATGGAGATATTCATTTCCTTTGTCCATCAGTATTGACTCAAGTTCTTGCCTGTATGAAGAGTCCTCATCAGTTTTAGAAAAATCAATATCATAAAGTATTCCCTGAATATAAAAACCGGTTCCACCTACAATTATTGGTATTTTACCTCTAGAATAAATATCATTCATATATTTTAGTGCCATATTCTTGAATTGTACAATATTAAATTCTTCATCCGGCATTAGTTCATCCACAAGATAATGTGGTACTCCCTGCATTTCTTCAGGCATAATCTTTGCCGAACCGATGTCCATATACTTATATACCTGAATTGAGTCAGCACTGATTATTTCACCGTTCAATGCTTTTGCCAGGGAAATAGATAATTCAGTTTTTCCAACTGCAGTTGGTCCGGTAAGTATAACTAAAGGTTTTTTCATTTTACACCTCATATCAGAGTATTCTTTTAAATTTCTTTTCCAATTCATACTTAGTCATAGATATTATAGTTGGTCTGCCATGTGGACAATTGTATGGATTTTCAAGTGTAAGCAGTTCGCTTATCAGTTCATCAGCTTCCTTGTATGATAATGTCATATTACCCTTTACTGCTGCCTTGCATGACATTGAAGCTATTTTTTCCAAAATCAAGTCATTATTATTAATACTTGTATTTTCCTCAACCAAAGTATCTAGCATATTCATCAGCAGTTCTTTTTTTGATATGGAAAATAAATTGTCTGGAACTGCTCGAACAGCGTATTCAGTTCCACCAAAATGCTCGATTTCATATCCTATGTCCGTAAATAGATTAAGATGAGCATTTAGCAGTGTTTCTTCTTTCATAGTCAACGAAAGTATAACAGGCGGCTCAATTCTTTGGGACATAACCTCCTTGTTCTTAAGTGCCTTCATTGTTCTCTCGTATAGAATCTTTTCATGTGCTGCATGCTGATCAATTATATACAGGCAATTATTATATTCAATTAACCAGTAGGTATCAAACAGCTGTCCTATAATTCGATGATTAACCTTAGCCTCTTTTGATAAGAGCTTATCATCAAATAATGTCATTTGCTCAGCCTTATATTTTGTTTCTGCTTCATCCTTCACAAGATTAACAGCTGATGCTTTTTTGTATTCATTAAGTCTTTTTGTTTCAAATGGTTCAAATTTATCAGCAGTATTTTCTTTAGGTGCAGCTTCAGCAGGTTTAATTTGAGATACAGGTGTGTCTATTTTAATTTCCGGCTTAACCTTTGGTACAGGTGTGTCTATTTTGGCTTCCGGCTTAACCTTTGGCACAGGAGTCTCTATTTTGGCTTCCGGCTTAACCTTTGGTACAGGTGTGTCTATTTTGGCTTCCGGCTTAACCTTTGGTACAGGTATCTCTATTTTTGGTTCCGGTAATTCAATATCAGGTATCAGTTCCTTTTCACTTAGTGCATTTGTGAGCGATTTATATATAAATGAATATATTTCTTCTTGGTTTCGGAATCTAATCTCCATCTTTGATGGATGTACATTTACATCGCAAAGTGATGGCTCAATTGTTATATGAAGGCAGGTAAATGGGTACTTGTGCTGCATCATATATGGCTTATATGCAGCTTCTATTGCCTTTGAAACCATTGCATTTTTTATGAATCTGCCATTTATAAAATAGCTCTCAAAATTTCTGTTTCCTCTGGAAATAATTGGTTTGCCACAAAATCCTTCTATTTTCATGAAGCTATTTTTATATTCTGTGTTTAATAATGCTGATGTTATGTCACGACCATAGATGTTATAAATAACATCCTTCATTTTTCCATTGCCTGATGTATGAAGTCTTGTCTGATTGTTATTTATAAATCTAATGGAAATATCCGGATGAGATAATGCAATTCTCTCTACAATATCACTTATATATCCTACCTCAGTTACAGCACTTTTAAGAAATTTTCTTCTAGCAGGTGTATTATAGAAAAGATTCCTAATGAGAAACGTTGTCCCATCTGGTGCTCCAATGTCCTCCAGTGTTTTCTCTTCTCCACCCTCAATTACAAATCTAAGGCCTGTAAGTGATGATTTAGTTTTTGTTATAAGCTCAACCTGAGCAACAGCAGCTATACTTGATAGTGCCTCACCTCTAAATCCCAATGATTTAATTGATAACAAATCCGTTGCATTTTCTATTTTGCTTGTGGAATGGCGTAAAAAAGCCATATGAATATCATTCTTATCAATACCACTACCATTGTCAGTGATTCGAAGAAACGATATACCACCATCCTTTATTTCTATTGTAATTGCACTAGATCCGGCATCTATGGAGTTTTCCAAAAGCTCCTTTGCTATTGAAGATGGTCTGTCTATAACCTCACCAGCAGCAATCTGATTGATAGTTTCCTGATCTAACAGTTTAATATTTGGCATATTCTACCACCTGTTCTTAAGCTTGTTCTGTAATTTGTACAAAGTATTTAGTGCTTCAATTGGAGTCATCGTTGATAAATCCATTGTATCAAGTTCATTAATTATATCATCATCCTTGACTGTGTCAAACAGACTCATCTGCGATACAAGTGTATCATCCTCTAAATATTTTTTATTCTTAGAAGGCTTGACTGAATTAATTGCAATGTCTCTTGCTCTTGCACTTATATCAGCATCACTTAATTCGTTCACAAGCTCCTTGGCACGTTCAATTACACTTTCAGGAACACCGGCCAGCTTGGCAACCTGTATTCCATAGCTCTTATCAGCTCCACCTTTTACAATTTTTCTAAGAAAAACAATGTCATCGCCCTGTTCTTTAACAGCTATACAATAATTATTAACACTTGTTAATATACCCTCCAGCTCTGTAAGCTCATGATAATGTGTTGCAAATAAAGTTTTTGCGCCAATTAGCTTTGGATTGTTAATATGTTCAATGACTGCCCATGCTATACTTAAACCATCAAAGGTGCTTGTACCTCTGCCAATCTCATCAAGAATTAACAAGCTGTTTTTAGTTGCATTTCTAAGAATATTAGCCACCTCAGTCATCTCAACCATAAATGTACTCTGTCCTGATGCAAGATCATCAGAAGCGCCAACCCTTGTAAATATTCTGTCACAAATACCAATATTTGCAGATGTAGCAGGAACAAACGAACCTATTTGCGCCATCAGCACAATTAGCGCTGTTTGTCTCATATATGTGGACTTACCAGCCATATTTGGTCCTGTAATAATTGAAATTCTGTTCTTTTCATTGTCTAGATATGTATCGTTTTCAACGAATAAGCTATTTTGAATCATTCTCTCAACAACCGGATGGCGTCCACCCTTAATATCTATAAGACCCTTCTCATTTATCTTAGGACACACAAAATTGCTATGCTCAGCTACATATGCAAGAGAACAATAAACGTCAAGTGATGCTATTGATTTGGCTGTGGTCTGTATTCGAACAACCTGTTCTGCTATCTTATCTCTTACATCACTGAATAAATTGTACTCAATTGAAAATAATTTTTCTTCTGCACCGAGAATAATATCCTCAAGCTCCTTTAGCTTAGGAGTTATATATCTCTCCGCCGTTGTAAGTGTCTGTTTTCTTGTATAATCATCAGGAAGCTCAACACCCTTAAATGCATTTGTTATTTCAATGCAGTATCCAAATACTTTGTTGAATTTAATTTTAAGTGTCTTTATTCCGGTTCGTTCTCTCTCTTCTGCTTCAAGATTTGCCAGCCAGGTTTTACCTTCTGTCTTAGCATTTCGTAATTTATCAATTTCTTCTGAATAGCCTTCCTTGATAATACCACCGTCTTTTATTGCGATTGGTGGATCGTCTACAATAGCTTTATCAAGCAGCTCGTAAATATCATCAAGACTATCCATTGATTCACATATTTGAATAAGTAAATCACAAGAGAAATTACTCATTTGTCTCTTAATATGAGGTATCATTTCAAGCGAATTTCTAAAAGCAATCAAATCTCTTGGATTTGCACTTCTATACGCAACCTTACTTATAAGACGTTCCAAGTCGTAAATCGGATTAAGATATTCCCTAAGCTCATCTCTTGTAATCATATCCTGATTGATTTCACCGATTGCATTCTGGCGTGCTTCAATTTCTGCTTTATCAATAAGTGGCTGCTCAATAAATGTACGAAGCATTCGTGCACCCATAGCTGTCTTTGTTTTATCTAATACCCATAACAGTGAACCTCGTTTCTGCTTTTCACGAAGTGTCTCAGTTAGTTCAAGATTACGCCTTGTTGATGTGTCAATAATCATGAATTTACCGGTTGTATATGGTGTTATTGTTGTTAGCTGGCACAAAGATGTTTTCTGTGTCTCAAATAAATATTGTAATAAGGAGCCCGCTGCAATAATTCCATAAGAATAATCATTTATGCCAAGACCTGTAAGGTCCATTACTTTAAATTGTTCCTTTAGATTCTTTGTACATAATTCCTCATCGAAATACCATGAATCAAGGGAGAATATACAGATATCAAGTCTTTCCTTCAGGTCATCCATATCAATTCCACTTAAGTAAAATGCACTGTTACAGATAATTTCTTTAGGCATAAATTTGTTAATTTCGTCCAGAAGAAGACGCAGTGAGTCGACCTCTGTAACAAAGAAGTCTCCTGTTGTAACGTCAACTGTTGATATTCCATAGTTATCACCAAGATACACTATGGACATCAGATAGCTGTTCTTTGTCTCATCAAGTCCAGTAGTTATAGTATTAGTACCAGGAGTTACTACCCTAATAACTTCTCTTTTAACAAGACCTTTTGCGAGTTTTGGATCCTCGACCTGTTCGCCGATTGCAACCTTATATCCTTTAGAAACAAGCTTGTTTAGATAAACATCAACTGCATGATATGGAATTCCACACATTGGTGCCCTTTCTTCCAAACCACAATCCTTTCCCGTTAATGTGATTTCAAGCTCCTTTGACACAAGTATTGCGTCATCAAAAAACATTTCATAAAAATCACCTAATCTGTAAAAAAGAATACAATCCTTATATTGCTCTTTTGTTTCCATATACTGCTGCATCATCGGCGATAGCTGTCCCAAAACAAACACCTCTTTATCTATTTTTTATTTACAAGTTCTTTTGCTCTCTCTAAAGCATCATCAATATGTGGGAGGAAATTTTCACTTCCAACCTTTGCTGCAAGACCTGATTTTTCAAGAGATTTCATAGGTCTTTCATTAACATGTGAGAATAATAATGTAATATTATGTGCGTTACATGTTTCATATATTTCACGTAATGTCTTAAGTGCTGTTGCATCAATTGCAGGAACACTACGCATTCTGATAATTAATACATCCTCTGAGGTTTCTCTTACAATGTCCATAAATTTATCTGCTGCACCAAAGAACATAGGTCCATTTATTTCAAATACCATAGTATTTTTTGGAACCTTCTTTAATCCAATACTGTCAAGATCATTTTCATCTTCCTCATCATTTACATATGTCCATCCCTGTACATCTGTAACATCTGCCATCTTCTTCATAAATAACAGACATGCAAGAGCAAGACCAACACCTATAGCCATTACAAGGTCAAAGCATACTGTAAGTATAAATGTAATCAATAATACTGCAATATCGCTCTTAGGTGATTTCTTGATGATATCTACAAATTTTCTCCACTCGCTCATATTGTATGCAACCATAAAAAGTATGGCAGCTATTGTTGGCATCGGTATTAATGATGCATATGGCATAAGGAAAATAAGTACTAACAACAAAGTTACTGCATGAACCATACCTGCTATTGGTGTTCTACCACCATTCTTCGCATTGGCAGCAGTTCTTGCAATCGCTCCTGTTGCAGGTATACCTCCAACAAGACCTGAACAGATATTACCGGCACCCTGAGCAACAAGCTCCATATTTGAACGATGCTTGCTGCCAATCATTCCGTCTGCAACAACACACGATAAAAGTGATTCAATTGCAGCAAGTACAGCTATTGTAAGTGCATCAGGGAAAAGTATTTTTATCTGGTTAAGTGAAAAATGTGGTAAGGATACCTTTGGAAGTCCTGATTTAATCTTATATAAATCGCCAATTGTATTTACATTTAAATTCATTACTGCTACAAGTCCCGCTGTTACGACAATGGCAATTATTGAAGGTGGTATAAGTTTATTAATCTTAGGCCAGAAAATAAGAATTGCAAGTGCAACAAGACCAATGATCAATGCCTTATAATTGAACGTATCAAAACAATAAACGACTTCCTTTAGCTTGTCCATTGTTTCAATAGGTGATTCTTTAAATGTTATGCCCATGAAATCTTTGAGCTGACCAATTACTATTGTTACAGCAATACCGGATGTAAAGCCTGTTGTAATTGTATATGGTATAAATTTAATAAGGCTGCCAAATCTGAGCAGTCCCATGATAATGAGAATAATACCTGCCATAATTGTAGCAACTATAAGACCGTCCATTCCCTGGGATGCCTTGATACCAGCAACAATTGTTGCAAAAGCAGCCGTCGGACCTGCAATCTGGATACGGCTTCCACCAAGAAATGATATAACAAATCCGGCAATGATTGCTGTATAAAGTCCCTGCTCAGGCGTAACTCCTGAGGCAAGTGCAAGTGCAATCGACAGTGGTAATGCTATAATTGCGACGATAATACCTGCAACTATATCCTTGATAAATTGATTTACTGTGTATGTTTTCATGACTGAAAACAATTTTGGTTTTAATTTTTCCATAATAATAATTCTTTCCCTTTCGTTTTTTACTATAACTGTGTTCCGAGATAGTAAAACCCTTTAGCTTCATCCAATCGTACATTGACAATCTTACCTATTAGTTCATGACCTCCCTTGAAATGAACTACGGTGTTATTGCTCAACCTTCCAGTGACAAGACTTGAATCCTGTCCATTTACTTCTTCAACAAGCACCTTCTCCACAGTGCCTACTCCTTTAAGAGTAATCTCAGATGAAATACTCTGTATCTCCTTGAGTAATCTGTCAAACCTATTTTTGACCACATCAGCAGGTACCTGATTGTCCATATCGGCAGCAGGGGTCCCTGATCTTTTAGAATATATAAATGTATATGCACTTTCGTATTTAACCTGACGAACCACATCAAGTGTGTCCTCGAAATCCTCCTCAGTTTCACCAGGAAAGCCCACAATAATATCAGTTGTTATTGATGCTTCCGGAATCTGAGTTCTAATCTTTTTCACAAGCTCAAGATAGCTTTCTTTTGTGTAATGTCTGTTCATTTCCTTTAAAATTCTTGAGCTTCCCGACTGAACAGGCAGATGAATCTGCTTGCAAATCTTAGTTGATTTTTTCATTACTTCAATAACATCATCTGACAAGTCCTTTGGATGAGGAGTCATAAATCTGATTCTCTCAAGTCCGTCTATCTTTTCAACTTCCTTAAGGAGTGTGGCAAATGTTACAGGTGTTTCAAGATTCTTACCATATGAATTAACATTCTGTCCAAGCAGCATTACTTCAACTACGCCATCATTTACAAGTGTCTTAATCTCAGAGATAATATCTTCCATCGTTCTGCTTCTTTCACGTCCACGAACATATGGCACAATACAGTAGCTGCAGAAATTATTACATCCAAACATAATATTGACGCCGGATTTGAATGTGTATTTTCGCTCAACCGGAAGCTCCTCAACAATTCTGTCTGTATCCTTCCATATATCAACTACCATTTTCTCAGTTGATAAATTGTTATATACAAGCTCAGCAAATTTGAAAATATTATGAGTTCCAAATACAATATCAACAAATTTGTAGCTTTTTTTAATCTTCTCAACTACGTGCTCTTCCTGCATCATACAACCACATAATGCAATCTTCATATCAGGATTCTTTTTTTTGTAATTCTGAAGAATTCCTAAATGTCCATATACCTTAAGGTTAGCATTTTCTCTAACAGTACATGTGTTGTAAATTACAAAATCTGCCTTTTCATCCTCAATTAATTCAAAACCAATTTCCTCAAGAATTCCAATTAGCTTTTCTGAATCTCTTGCGTTCATCTGACAGCCAAAGGTTTTTACGCATGCAGTAAGACTTCTTCCAAGTCTTCTTTCTTTTTCTTCAATTATATTCTTACATTTGGCCATAAAATAAAACTGCCTTTCCTTCTCAGTTACAGGCGGTTTTTCTTCAAGGTCAATATTGCTTAAATCAACGTAATTGTACATTTATCTTTTTTCCTTCCATAGTAATATCGTTCTATATTCTAGCACACTATATTTAAAAAATCCATAGGCAAATGTCCTATCTCCTTCAGTGTAGTGCTGTAATTTACAGCATCCAGTGGAAAAGACTGTGAATCGTCAATTGTTTCAATTGTAAATGATGGCATATTTGTATATTCAGAATAAAAATGCACTGTATTTCCGCCCAAATCACCTTCTGCTATTTCTTCCCCAGGCAGGTTTAACTTATAGCCTGTTGATTTTGCCAGCTCTTTTGCAATAATATATTGATTTTCATTGTAATATTTATTCATTTTATTTCTATAGTAATATATCGATTTACCTCTTGAATGAAAATCTATATATCCTATGGATTTTTCATTTTTTATGAAATTAATAAAAGCACAGGTTTCAGGTTCGCTGGCACTTTGCTTGCCGGAAAATGCTGATGCTTTGTACAATTTGCAAGGGAAATTTCTGTTAATATCAACAGCTCTTGCATTATACTTATATTCTTCAAATGAAATTAATGTTGACTTGCTCCTTAACCGATTTACACAATTTTTTATGGACGAATAGCCATTTGCTGCGATTTCAAATCCATCAGGGTTAATTAACGGTATAAACACAATGGAATAATCCTTAAAAATAGTATTTCTGTTAATGAAATAATCAAAAGCGATGTTTTCAGCGATTTTTAGCAGTACAACGGGATTTATGTTTTCACGGCCATGAACACCGGCACTGTATATGACTGATATATGTCCAAATCCAAGTCTTATTATTGGAATCTCGCGTCCCTCAACTGATTTACCTATTGTGTCAATTCTGAGAAATGGAGAATACATTCGACTTAATTTGATTGCATCATTCATAAAAACATTGTAATTATAGTTCTTTTCAAAGTTGATAATATGCATGTATAAACTCCGACAGTCTTTTAGAACAATATATTCTCTTTAGTCAGTAATTATGATATCCATTTTAATATCATGGGCCTGTGACGGCACATGTTCTATTATCTGCTCCTTAAAACAGATTGCAGCCTTTGTTATTGATTTATCCTTTAAATAATTATCGTAGTACCCACCGCCATAGCCAAGTCGTGATTTATCCATATCAAATGCCAGACCTGGAACAATAATTATATCATTACTATTTTCAACATATGAATATTTTCTTGTTGTATCAACAGGTTCCATAACGCCAAAAAACCCACGAGATAATTCATCCAGTGAGTTGATATAGTAGAAGTCCATTATATTGTTAATGATTTTTGGCACAGCCACCTTCTTGCCAATATTAAGACTATAGTCAATAAGTCTGATTGTATCAGTTTCATTTTTAAAGCTGACATATGTTAAAATAACATTTGCCTGATTATAATAATCACTTTGGATCAGCTTAGAAAAAACTAAAATGCTTTTATTAGTAAATTCTGATTCAGACAATGATTTTCTAAAGTCCTTCATGTATGTTCTTATTTCTTTTTTGTGTTCTAATACTGAATCCATTAATTCTTACCCTTATCTTTTAAATCAGTTACTGTTCCATCCGGATTAAGAATACTAATATTTTGCAGCTGACCCCTTAAATTATTATGAACAAGCTTGATGTACTCTTTTCGAAGAACTGCCTGTTCTTCTTTTTCGGCTTCAGTAAGGCCTTCACTTTTTGACTTTCTTGCAAGTTCATTAATTCTGTCTAATTTACTCTGTTCCATTTATATTTCTCCGTTTCTATTTTTCAAATACATATAGTTCATCATTTTGTGTGTATACACTGCATATATATTGTCCCTTTTCTCTAAGGAGAAGCTGTTTCTTAGGTAATGCATTATATACTTCAAAATATGGCACATCACTTTTCTTAAATATTCCTTTAGTATAAGTACCCGATAAAATAAATATATTATCATATACATCATTAAGTGTAAGACTGTTATCAAAACTAAAATCAATTTTCATTGTATCCAAATTGATAAAGTTATTGTTAGAATCCCTGTTAACCAGTATATATGGTGTATTATTAATAAAATGTATCTTTGCAAGGTCAGTCATTCGAATAACCTCCTTGTTAATACAGTTCTTGCGCTCCTTTGTACTATAGTTGTAAAAAACAACCTCTTCTTCCTTAGTATCAAGACTAACCGCCGAATAAATAATGTAGTCACCCTGAGTCTTAACATATGGAAAGGTTCTGTTAAAATATGCCTGATCAATAATATTAATATTAATATTATTCTGTCCTATCATAATATCAGAAATGAATTGTCCTATATTAACAAAGCTAATGCTTTCCACAGGAACCTCTTCCTTTTCAAAAATATTATATCTGCTATCGGGAAGTAATGAAAATCCAGTCTTCATAACCGCAACAGTATCTGAAACTGCTTCCATGGAAATGATACCATTTTTGTTTAGATTCTCATCGAAAACATTATATGTCTTGTCTTCTAAAATATTATACAGCTTTAGTTCATAGCTAAAATATCCGCTATATGTATTAGATATATTCGTTACTAATTCTTCCTTCTGCATTAATACATACATATCATTAAGAATAAATAGCTCAAGCTTATTATCATTAACATATTGTTCAATGTCTGCATTAAATGTATAAACAGGCTCCGTTACCTGACTTGTGATATTATATCTAACAAGACAGAAATCAAATAAACCATCCTTGTTCGATGATTCTGTTATAAAATATACATTCTCTTTATTCACACTAATATTATGGATTCCTCCTAAAATATACTTAGGTAATTTCGGAGAAATTTCATTTCTGATATTGCTGCTTATATTATATATAAATAGCTTTACAGTCGGAACAATAGCGCTTTTATTAACTACTGTTTCTAGTACATAATCCCCCATAAGATATTCCCCCGAAAACTGGTGGGAATTTTTTACTATCTTAATCTCCATAGGATCCGTCCTTTACGTTTAATTTTCTATATAATCTATTAAATCAAAATCTTCTTTTCTGTTGGATACAAATAATGTACCCTTATCTTCTCCATTGATTATCTGTTCGATAACACTTACATCTTCTCCATTGGCAATAACCATATCTGCTCCTGAGCTTGTTGCTATGGAAGCCGCAACCAGCTTAGCTGACATACCACCAGTTCCCACCTTACTTGATGATGTGTCTTTTCCCATATTAAGCAGTTCATCATCTATTGTCTCAACTATATCTATAAATTTCGCATCCTTATTAGTATTAGGATCGTCTGTAAACAGACCATCTATATCGGACAGAAGAATAAGCAAATCTGCCTTAACTAATGCTGTAACAATGGCAGAAAGTCTGTCATTATCTCCAAATTGTAATTCATAAGTAGATACAGTATCATTTTCGTTAACAATAGGAATTACCCCCAGCTTAAGCAGCTCTTCAAATGTATTCTTCGCATTTCTGTTGGATATTCCATTAACCATAGTATTCTTAGTCATAAGAATCTGTGCTGCAATCTGATTATACTCAGAAAACAACTTCTGATACATCATCATAAGCTGTGCCTGACCAACTGCTGCGCATGCCTGCTTCTCTGAAATCGTAGGATGTTCACTTGTAAATCCTATCTTTTTCCTTCCAACTGCTATAGCTCCTGATGAAACTAAAATAACATCTTTTCCCTGATTGCGTAAATCTGTTAGAATTCTTACCAGTCTCTCAAGCTTAACCAGATTAATATGTCCAGTCTCTGTATGTGTTAATGATGAAGAACCAATCTTAATTACTATTCTCTTTTTATCCTTTAACTGCTCTCTATATATCAAAATAATTCCCTCTTTTCACAAAGTTAATCAATATACCTATAATACACTATTTATTACTAAACGTCAAATGGTGCATATTTTGCAATAATAGCTTCCGATACTTTTAGCCCATCCATTGCTGCACTCATAATTCCACCTGCATATCCAGCTCCTTCACCACATGGATAAATTCCATTTATATTTGACTCAAAATTGTCATTTCTGGTTATTCTAAGTGGTGAGGATGTACGGCTTTCAACGCCTGACATTATAGCATCATTTCTGTTGTAATTCTTAATTATGCCAGTAAAGCTCTCTATTCCCTCAACAATTGATTTGTTTATGTATTCAGGAAAAATGTTATTTAAATTGGCAAAATTATACCTGCCCTTTATGCATGGTTCAAAGCTTCCTACAGTCTTTGTTATTGTATTTTGCTTATAATCACCATATAACTGAACAGGAATATTAGTTTTACCTTCCAAATATGCAGCACTCTCAAGCCTTCGTTGAAACTTAAGTCCTGATAAAGGATTTTCAGGTTCTTCAAAATCAGCCGGATTAACATTTACAATAAGAGCACTGTTGGCATTATGGGAATCACGAGCACTGTAGCTCATGCCATTAACAGCAAGTCTATCCTTTTCAGATGAAGCATTTACAACATATCCGCCAGGGCACATACAAAACGAATAAACATTTCTGCCTGTACTTACATTCTTTGCCAGCTTATACGGCGCAGCAGGAAGGGATTTGTAAAAATGCTCTCCATATTGATTTAGGTTAATCATCTCCTGAGGATGCTCAATTCTTACTCCAACAGCAAAGGATTTTGGTTCCATTACAAGTTTTTTATTATAAAGCATTTCAAAGGTATCTCTGGCACTGTGTCCTAAAGCTAATACAAGCACTTCGCATGGAATCTTTTCACTATTATTTACTTCTATTTCAGATATTCTACCGTCTTTATAAATCATATCCGTAAGCTTTGTATTAAATCTAACTGTTCCACCTGCTTCAATTATGGAATTTCTCATATTTTTTACAACATCTTTAAGAATATCTGTTCCTATATGTGGTTTACTGTCATAGGTTATTGATTCAGGTGCACCATTCTCGCAAAATGTATCAAGAACATACGTGTTTCTACCTAGTTTATCATTGACAAGTGTATTTAATTTGCCATCTGAAAATGTTCCGGCACCGCCTTCACCAAATTGTACATTTGATTCAGTATTAAGGCTGTTACTATCCCAAAATCTATTAACAGTTTTACAACGTTCATCAACTGATTCACCTCTTTCAATAAGAATTGGCTTATATCCTAGAAGTGATAGCTGATAAGCGCAAAATAATCCTGCCGGACCAGAGCCTACTATAACTGGAGGCAGATTTAATTTGTTATTTCCAGATTCAGGAGCATCATAATATTTTTTGTTAGTTAACGTAACATTATTATTGTTAACTATATATTTTTTTGTGAGTATATTTTTTTCGTCGGCTATTTCTACTTCAATTGAATAAATATATTTTACTACACCTTTTCTTGCATCTATGGACTTTTTTAGGATTCTATATGATTTTATGTCTCTGGGCATTACTTTTAGCTCTTTCGAAGCTTTTGATAATAATTCTTCTTCTGTATGTGAAATATTTAGCTTTAATCCTGTAATTTTTAGCATGCTGCATTCCTTCCTGCAATATATCCTGTTGACCAGGCCCATTGAAGATTATATCCTCCACAAATTGCATCAACATCAATAATTTCTCCTGCAAAATAGAGACCTTTATGAATGTTTGACTCCATGGTACTGTGGTTAATCTGACTTATATCAACACCACCACAGCATATCTGTGCCTGTTCAAAAGAATTTGTTTCAGTAACGTTGAATTCAAAATTCTTAATATTATGTACTAAAGATTCAATCCTGTTATCTGATTGTTTCAGCATCACTGCTGATACCTTTTTATTTAGTATTCCAATCATCTGCTCTTCCATATTTTTTTCAGGACAGTTTTTAAGCTTATCATTAAATATTTTCAGAAGAGTGTCCTCACTAACTGAAGGCATAAAATCTATCAGTACCTTAACCTGTTTTTTTTGATTTAAGGCAATTGAAGCATATCGACTTATTTGAAATATTGGTATTCCTGATATTCCATAATCAGTCAATTGAATTTCTCCTGTGTCCTCTGCAATAAATTCTCCATCAACAAACATTCTTGCTGTTCCGTCACATCTTACACCAGACATTGATTTGCAGAATTTATTACTACATTTTAGACCTGTCAAAGCCGGTAGAGGTGTTTTTATCTTATAGCCCATATTTTTTATAAGCTTGTAGCCTGAGGCATCCGCGCCCGCGATATTAGACGCCTTACTGCCTGTAGCAATAATAATTCTATCTGCCTCAATTGATGATGACTTATTATTACCATTTGTATATGACACTATGAACTTATCGCCAGTCTTAATATTCCTAATATTAGCCTCTGTAATTGTCTTAACCTGTAATGCTTCACATTTCATTCTAAGAACATCAAGTACTGACGCTGCCTGTCCGGAGTACGGATAAATATAGCCATCCTTATTCTTAAACATAATCCCAAGTTCTGAAAAAAATCCAAGAGTCTCTTCATATCCGAATTCACTTAGTATGTTTTTGACAAATGATATATCATCGCATCTGTAAAAATCTGATTTCATATTTGAATTAGTGAGGTTGCATTTTCCGTTTCCTGTTGCCAATATTTTTTTGCCAACTCTATCAGCATGCTCCAGCAAATATATTTTATTTTTATGGTTATTACGTGCGCAGGCTATGGCAGCAGTCATTCCGGCTGCACCTGCACCAACTATTACTATAATCACATTAATTCCTTCCTATATCAGCTTGTATGACTTTCAAGAAAATTATAAAGCTCATCCACATCTTTAATTAGTTTTCCTTCAGTCAATACTGCTATTTCTTCATTAGACAATTGGTTAAGGCTAATTGTTGAGCTGAAATATAACGTTTTTTTGTCCGACTTGTATACTGAAATCTTATTGTTTTCAAGCAAAATGAAGTAGCTGTATTCTATTTTTGTTGTTTCTTCTTCAAGGTTTACCCTTATGGCAACACGATCATCACTGAAAGACAAAAGCGTAGAGTTCTCATCAAGAGTTTTCAAATACCCTGCCCTATTCATCCCAAAATACTCTGGAGTAAATACGCCTTCCTGGGTTTTTTCTTCTCCGGTTACTGTGTTGTTATATTCTGTAATTAACAATGTTGTGTTTGAAATAACAGGCTCGTTATTTGTATTTACATATTGTGTATCACTTTCAGATGACAACACCGGGTTGTTATTGTAATCATCCTTTTGAGTTCTAATATTATCATTATTACTATCTAGTCCAGCATATTTATAAAATGCAATATATGCCACTATAAAGATACCCGACAAAATAGAAAATCCAATAATGTACGCTGACTTTTTCATAAAACCTTCCATTTCCAGGCATTTGCCTAATTAATTTATGTTTTATGAAGATTATATCCATTTTTTTGAAAATTAATCATTACATCAATTTAAGCTTCTTTAGTACACGTATCATTGATGTGCCCTTTGGCATTGAAGACAATTCTTCTTCGTCAATTGTCTTAGTAAGTAAGAGCATAACAGCATAAATTGCAACAGCTACCATTATTGCAAACAATGTTGATAAGCTGTTTGAATGTAAAAATGTAAATGTTCCTCTGTATATGAGATATGCAGCCACTCCCATGACGGCTGAACATATAAACGGCTTAATAAATGTTTTCACATATTCCTGTCTGTAACCTATATACCTTCTTATTGATAGTGCATTAAGTATACAAATTAATAGAGGGAATAACACATCAGTTATTACTACTGCATATATTCCAAGGTCTGTTGTACATAATAAAACGACTAACACAAGCATATGAATTACTAATGCAATTGCAGAATTTATAATCGGCACTCTCATTTTATCTATTCCCTGTAATACAGAATTGGTTATAGTCGATATAGAATAGAATATTATTGACAAAGCTCCAATCCTCATCATCACTGCCGGAATTGCAATATTCCCTGAGAATAACAATCCCATAACGGGCTCAGATAATACAAATAAGCCAACTGCTGATGGTATTGCCAGTATCATGGTAAATCTTATTGCAGACTCTATTTTAACTAATACCTGACCTTTGTTTCCTATAGAATATGATGCAATAAGGCTTGGTATTATTGCCGATGCCAAAGATGCTGATATTGATACCGGAACATTTGTAAGCAAACGATATTTTCCACTGAACATACCATATAACGAAGAATAATCATCCTCACCTACATGCTTAACACTGTGCATAATATTTCCAAATACAGTACTATCAAGTACCTCGCTTAGATTGTAAATCGTTGTACTTAAAATAACGGGTATAATGGTAATTACTATAAGATGAGCAATTTCTCTATGGTCGAGCACTTCTCTTGAATGATCATTTCTAAGCTTTCTTGCATAAACTGTTTTGTATAATGAAAATGTAAACAAAAGGAATATCAGTGAGAATAATGCACCGACTCCTGTTCCCAGGGTTCCTCCTGCTGCTCCCCAGGCAACACTATGAAAATCTGCCCCATTTGCTTCATTCAATGTTGAGCCATAATCAAATAAAAACTTTGCAGCAACAACACTCACGATAGCATTTGATATCTGTTCTAATATATTGGACACAGCGGTTGGAATCATTGTTCCCATTCCCTGAAAATATCCACGAAGTACGCCTACAACCGACATTATTACAAGTGTTGGTGCAAGCATTTTCAAAGCAATATCTGAATGTGTATATTTTGTAAATGATGCAAATTTATCAGCTCCTGCATATGTTATCACACCTGCTGCTAAACCAACTCCCAGCGAAAAAATAGCGGCATCTCTAAATATTTTTATGGAGTTTTTGTATTGTCCCTTAGCAACCCTCGTAGAAACCAGTTTTGATACTGCAAGTGGCATGCTGTAGGATGATAAAAGCAATAGTATTGAATAAACCTGAAATGCTGCAGAATAGTAGCCTATTCCAGTGTCTCCCAAAATGTTTGTAAGAGGTATTCTATACAAAATACCAATTATTCTGCATAAAATTGAAGCAAATGCGAGAATGCTTCCATGTATAAGGAAATTAGTTGTGTTTTTGTTTCTGTTTGCCATGATATATCTTTTCCTCCGATTACAGCTTAAAGCTATGTGCCAACAGGGAATCTAGTGTGTATTCATTAATGATACCGTCATCGTCGAGCAATATCAATGCATCCGGTTTCATAAATTCTGTCATAACCTGCCTGCATATACCACATGGAAATGTTTCTTTATGTGTATTTGATACAATAGCAATTCTTTTTATATTAGTATGACCTTCGGATACTGCCTTAAATATGGCAGTTCTCTCTGCGCAGTTTGTTGCACCATAGGAACTATTCTCTATATTACAGCCGATAAAAACATTGTTATCCTCTGTTAACAGTGCTGCACCTACTTTAAAATTTGAATACGGTGAGTAAGAGAATTTCATTGCATCATATGCTAATTCTATTAGTTCTTTATTAGTTAAGCTTATCATATATTTCTACCTGATCTCCATCAATAATAATACATACCCATGTCTTACCTTGATTCATTGTAATCTGATTTCCATCTTTGTCATAATAGAATGTCTGACCAAATTCACTATCCTTTTTCCAGGTTATGTCTATATATTTTCCATTGGTAAAATATTTTCCTTTGCCTGTACCTGATGTTTCAATATTAAGATATGGTGTTCCATAATATGATTCGTAGTTACAATACTGGAAAATAATATTCTTATATGCTAATTGATTATTGGTAAGCTCATCAATTTGTTTATCATCATACTGATATCTATAATAAAGCTTGTCCTTTGAATTGTATTCAAACCAAGGCTTGTTAATAAAATATCCCGGAACAACCTTTAATGCAGGTTTTCCCCCTGTAAGATTAACCTCTTTATCATCCTCAGCAAAAAGATAAGGACCTTTGTATCCTTTTTCAAGGTTCTTTCTGTATCCCATCTGCTCAATACCTGCTTTAATTCCTTCAGCAGATGCATAAGCATTATGTGGTGCTACTCTGTCTGTTGTTCTGTAATAGACTACATTACCAACAGCAGCCAGTCCGCTTAAATTATCTATTTCCGGACTGTTCAGTGCATCAAGTGCGTAGTTCGCCTGACCAAAATGAAGATAAATAGAATCAAACTGCTTTGAAAAATATACGAAATATGTTCGTGCACTTCTTACAGAACCTATTTTTTCAAGACTGTCATAATCTTCGAAAAATGCTTGAAATCTGCAAATAGCACCTTCTACCGGAGATTCATAAATTACACCGGCTTTTTCTATTCCTGCCTGTGGTACAGCTGCCTGCAAATTATTAAGCATAATTGAAATTGGACGTCTGTTTCCTTTGCTTTTCTTAATCCATTCACCTGTAAGCTGACTTCTTACCATTCCCTTTGGAGTGGTAGGCACAGCTTCAGTTGTGGTTTCCTGGGTTGTAATTTCCTGGGTTGTTGTTTCTGTAGTTGTCTCTTCTTTTTTTCCCTTTTTACCTGTAGCCAATACAACAATAACAATTATAACTGCTATTAAAGTAACAATTATACCAGCTGCAATTGCCATTGCCTTTTTGTCTTTGTTCTTTAAATCTTCAATAAAATTCTTTAACATTTTCTTCTCCTTTATCTAAATATTCCAAGCTTATTTAGAATCTCCTCCTGTTTTTGTTCCATAACTTTCATTTCTTCTGTTTCCATATGATCATAGCCAAATAAATGAAGCATACTGTGGGCTACTAAGAATGATAATTCTCTAACTTCACTGTGCCCGTATTCTTTCGCCTGTTCTTTGGCTCTTTCAACACTTATAACAATATCTCCAAGCACAAGTTCACCTGTTTCAGGATTAAAAGCATCATCCATTTCCTCTAACATATCAAAATTACCAGGCTGTTCATATTCTATCATAGGAAATGACAGCACATCAGTAGCCCTGTCAATTTCACGAAATTCATTATTAATCTGTCTGATACTTTCATTATCAGTAAGTGTTACACTAAGTTCAGTTTCATAAGGACAATGTACATAATCAACAGCCTCATTAATCACACTTGTTATTATATTCTCATAATCAAATTCAAATGTATCTTTTGTTTCTTTTTCAATAATTATACTCATCAAATTCTCCATTCCATTATTCAGGATATGCACTGAGAAATACCTTTCGTATTTCATTATACTGTTTTAGAGTCATATTGCATTCACTCAATGCTCCACTGTCTAATCTTACCTTCATAACATTTTCTATAACCTTATCATTGCTTATGACCTGATTATTGGCCTCCACATAATTAAATGAATTTATAATTGAATCTGCCAGCATAATCAATGCTGATTCAATTGTTTGCGGATTCCTAATTTTAAGACAATGCTCAATGATTATATCACTAATACAATCAGGTATATCGTATTGCTTACAAATTGCAACACCTGATTTTATGTAATCCTTACTTACTGATTTACCAATCTCATGGTAAAGAGCACCGGCCTGAACTATCATGCTGTCTGCTCCAACCTTTTGAGCTGCCAGATTTGCTAAATCTCCTACATCAATTGCATGGTAATAGGATGTTGTAGCTTTCTTCTTGTATTCTGCAATTGGCGGATAAAGTTCACCACATATTCTTCCCAATTTAGAAGAATCCTTCTTATCACGAAGAAATAATTTTTTCGCAAAGAAAATAATAAATCCAGCTATTAATGTCAAAATAATAGCAGCCATATTCCGGAATATCAAATCATATTTAACCTTATCATATGGAAGATTGAAATACAGTATGTTAACAATTGTGGTTGAAAACAGTACTGTAAGCCCTGAAAAAATAATCTGTGTCATATTTGTCATATATTTTACTGCTAAAGATAAAATAATTGCAATTGTTATCCATCTCAAAAACACTGCATCCTTAGATATCTCTGTTGAATGATATAGTGCAAGAAAAATATATGAGGTATAAAACAATCCATAGCATATTCCCGAATCTGCACCATATAGCACTGCAACAGCTATAACAGGTACAAACAGTGGTACAAATTCATTAATTCCCGTAAATGACAAAACTGTTGCCAGCATAAAGGATGCTAACATAACAATTCCAAATATAACAGAATTCTTGTTTGTCCATGCAATTTTATCATGTATTTCAAATAGAAATATTGCAAATGAAAGTATCACGGTACCTACAATATATGCTTTTTCATTATTCCATAAATTAAATCTCATACATCGCCCAATCACAGTGCTGCATGTAATTAAAGATATAAGAATCAGCGTAATTAGCTTATTTCTGTTTTCTATTTTCATATTGAGACCTCTTGACTACTTTATTGTTATTATTTTTGCTTTCGTATTCCTCATATGCCTTAACAATCTTCTGCACTATCGGATGACGAACAACATCCTCGTTGTTAAGATAAACAAAGCTGATTTCATTGACATTCTTAAGAACCCTCACTGCTGTTTCAAGTCCTGAGGTAACATTTGATGGTAAATCCTTTTGCGTGATATCACCTGTAATAATAACCTTTGAACCAAATCCAATTCTTGTCAGGAACATCTTCATCTGAGCAGGTGTAGTATTCTGTGCCTCATCAAGTATGATATAGGCATTGTCAAGAGTCCTTCCTCTCATATATGCCAATGGTGCAACCTCAATTAATCCTTTTTCCGTATTGTGAAGTAAATTATCGGCACCCATTATCTGATACAGCGCGTCGTATAATGGTCTCAAATAAGGGTCAACCTTGCTTTGTAAATCACCAGGGAGAAAACCAAGACTTTCACCTGCTTCTATTGCCGGTCTTGTGAGAATTATCCTGCTAACTTCATTATTCTTAAAAGCCTGTATTGCCATTGCCATTGCCAAAAATGTCTTACCCGTTCCTGCCGGTCCAATGCCAAATACAATCATTTTATCTCTAATCTGGTTAATATATTTTTGCTGTCCTGCTGTCTTAGGCTTAATTGGCTTACCAAGTATTGTTCGGCAGATTATGTTTTCCTCTAGTTCTGATAATGTATTCACACTATCATCAAAGGATAGCGATATGGCATAATTCACATTCTGCTCATTAATTTCTGTACCATTTTTTGATAGTTTTATTAATTCGTTTATAATTGCTAAGGTTCTTCCTACATTAACCTCTCCACCAATAATCTTTAATTCGGAATCTCTTGAAAGTATTGTAACATGTAATGTTTTTTCTATTTTCTTGATGTTGAAATCAAATTGTCCAAATACATTTTGCTGGTGTTCTGCAGGTATATCTATAATGTTTTCTATTACGCTCATCTAGTCATTAATTCCTTCCGTTGCTATAGGTGAATCTATAATAATAGGTTCAATAACAGTTATGTATCCTTTTGCATCACATGAACCATTATCAACGTCTATTTTAACATCATTTGCTATAATTTGAATACCCTTTTCTTTCATTTTAATAAAAAAGTTTTCAAGATTAACTTCAGCCTTTTTAATTGCTTCTTCATTCGAATATGTATGCTTAACTTTATTATATTTTTTTGCAGTTGATTTTCCCCAATAAATGGGTAAATAAAAATTTTCAAATATATGCAGTTGATTTTCAAACTTAATTATATCGTATTTATCAGATGCCTTTCTCTGTCTAAAGCTTATCTGCTTTCCAAATATTCGAACATATCCAGCTGTTTTTTCATATCCTGTATATTCCTTTTCCTCATATTCAAGTGAAAATGACTTATTGTAAAAATACTTTACCTCTCCAATTACATCTGCATCCGCATGAACCTGATGTGTTGACATTACTTCTTTATTATCGTCTAGAATCTCAACAATTCCTGAAACAATAATTTCTCCTGACTTTACCCTGTCACCTGCTTTTTTTAATGGTGTGCCCTGCCGTGTTATTATAGATTTTATGATACAATCTCTAGCAGCTGTTAAATCACAGGGATTTTCTTTTGAGACAGTGTCCTTAATATCATTGAAGTTTTCTTTAATATGAATTGTGAGCTTTGTTCCATTTAATTCAGCTGATACCCATGTAATATCAAAATATTCGTTTCTAATCATTCTCTCAATTTCTTCACAATTTACTTTACTCTTTTTTATTCCGTGGCATATACTGTTTTCTTTAAGAAATTCAATTATTTCCTTCTCAGTATATGTATATCCACCCTCCAGTGATATATTCCATACAAAATTTGACATTGTGTATAGCACAATAAAAAACAGGAGCAAAGCCGGAATGAATGCTTTATGCTTTCTCTTTTTATGTAGAAAAAATGGCAGTCCATGGCGTTTATTTATTCGCAAATGCACTCTGGCCTTTCGCATAGGCATCATTAGTTTTCTAAAATCTGATACACTTATATCATATGTAAACGAATCATTTATGTATTTCATGTTCCATATATATATTTCTCTTCTATTACACAGATTAATAAATCGTTCTTTATTTAAGCCATTTATAGTAATTGTTACAAATCCAAATAAATACTTAAGAATTACTCTATATACTGTCAAAAATTACCTCCATAACTATTCCTTTGACAAGAATATCATCACAAGTAAAATATTCGATTTGTAAATTAGTCCCTCTGATGGTAATCTTCCCAGTCTTAGCGATAATTTTCACAGTTTTTTCATTATATTCAATAATTCCTGTGAAGTTCTGAATATATGCCTGGGTAGAACCGGTAATAGTTATAATGGAGGATCCAAATACAACATCCTTTGGCAATGATAAAGTGTCAGCTATTCTTTCTTTATTCAAAGAGAATCACTCAAATACTTTTTTTATAGTATATGACACATAGCTAATCCGATATTATACAGGTAATGAGATATGATGTAATTTCCCATAAGGTAAAAAAAATCGTTCCACAGTTGTGCTTACTGTGGAACGAAGATTAATTAATTATATTTACGTTTTCTAGCTGCTTCAGATTTCTTCTTACGCTTTACACTTGGCTTTTCGTAATGTTCTCTTTTACGAATTTCCTGCTGGATACCAGCTTTTGCACAGTTTCTTTTGAATCTGCGTAAAGCACTATCTAAAGACTCGTTTTCTTTAACGATTACATTTGACATAGTCTCACACCTAACCTCCCTCCAGT
>CAZBKO010000012.1:30263-34183 GCA_964492545.1 uncultured Lachnospiraceae bacterium | reverse complement strand
TTTACATAACCAAAATATCCTATTCTATTTGCCAACTATAATTTTACACTAACTTGTAATTTATTGAATGATACATTATAATGTCATTGATAATGCTAATAGCAAAATGGAGATATAAATGGAAAAAACATTCGAAGTAAAAGATGAAATAGAAAAAGTAATCCTGGTTGGAGTTAGTACTTACGACAATGATGATACAGAGGAATCGTTAAAAGAGCTTAAGGATCTTGTCAAGACAGCAGGTGCAGTAACACTTGAAATTGTTGTTCAGAACAGAGAATCAATTCATCCCGGAACATATATTGGAAAAGGAAAAATAGAAGAGATTAAAGAACTTGTTAACACTCTTGGCGCAACAGGTATTGTATGTGATGATGAGCTTAGTCCGGCACAGCTTAAGAATCTTGAAAACGAACTAGAAACGAAGGTTATGGATAGAACTCTCATAATTCTTGATATATTTGCAGACAGAGCGAAGACAAGAGAAGGAAAGATACAGGTTGAGCTTGCTCAGCTTAAGTACAGGTCTGCAAGGCTTGTAGGACTTAGAAGTTCACTTTCACGACTTGGCGGTGGTATTGGTACAAAGGGTCCCGGTGAGAAGAAGCTTGAGATGGACAGACGTCTCATACGTGACAGAATATCTCAGCTGAAGCGTGAAATTGAAGATATGAAGAGTCACAGAGAGCTTTCAAGAGTTCAGAGAAGCAAGAATCCTTGTCAGGTTGCTGCAATAGTTGGTTACACCAATGCAGGTAAGTCGACATTGTTAAATAAGCTTACTGATGCAAAGGTATTAGAAGAGGATAAGTTATTTGCAACACTTGACCCTACAACAAGAAATTACAAATTACCAAGCGGACAGGAGATTATGTTCACTGATACTGTTGGATTTATAAGAAAGCTTCCACATCATTTAATAGATGCGTTTAGAAGTACTCTTGAGGAAGCAAAATATGCAGACATCCTGATTCATGTAGTGGATGCTTCCAATCCACAGATGGATGCACAGATGCACATAGTGTATGAAACACTTGCGAATCTTGGAGTTGAAGATAAGACAATAATTACTTTATTTAATAAGCAGGACAAAATAGAACTTGTTAATGGAGAACGACCAATACTCAAGGATTTTAAGGCTGACTATACTATTAACACATCCATTAAGCTTGGTGATGGCATAGAGAAGCTCATAGATACAGTTGAGGAAATTCTAAGAAATCAGAAGATATACTTACAGAAGACATTTCCATATAATGAGGCAGGAAGTATTCAACGCATTAGAAAATATGGTGAGCTTTTGACAGAGAAATATAGGGAAGATGGCATTTATATAGAAGCTTATGTGCCAATTGAAATATATAATATGTAGAGATTAAAGGAGCAGAACAGAATGAGTTACGCAGATAAGTTATTTATTGATATGTGTTCGGATATTATTGACAATGGATATAGTACAGAGGGAGAGAAAGTAAGACCAAAATGGGAAGATGGCTCATATGCATATACAATCAAGAAATTTGGTGTTGTAAACAGATATGATTTATCAAAGGAGTTTCCTGCACTTACACTCAGACGTACAGCGCTTAAAAGCTGCGTAGACGAGCTGCTGTGGATATGGCAGAAGAAATCAAACAACATACATGATCTTAAAAGCCATATATGGGATAGTTGGGCTGATGAGAACGGTTCAATCGGAAAGGCATATGGTTATCAGCTTGGCGTTAAGCATATCTACAGAGAAGGTGAGATGGATCAGGTAGACAGGGTTATCTATGATCTTAAGAATAATCCATATAGCAGAAGAATTATGACCAATATTTATGTACATCAGGACCTTCATGAGATGAATTTATATCCTTGTGCATATAGTATGACATTTAATGTAACAGGCAACAAGCTAAATGCTATTTTAAATCAGAGATCTCAGGATGTTTTGGCAGCTAATAACTGGAATGTTGTTCAATATGCAGTACTTGTGCATATGCTTGCTCAAGTATGTGGATATGAGGCAGGAGAGCTGGTACATGTAATTGCTGATGCACATATTTATGACAGACATATTCCGCTTATTAAGGAGCTTATAAGCAGGGAGCCACTTCCTGCACCAACATTTTGGATTAATCCTGAAATAAAAGATTTTTATGATTTTACAACAGATGATGTAAGACTTGATAACTATGAGACAGGACCACAGATTAAGAATATACCTGTGGCAGTTTAATTAAATAGAAATGGAGAAAATTTATGAAATTAATAGTAGCGGTAGATAAGAATTGGGCAATTGGAAACAAGGGTGATCTTTTAGTCAGCATTCCCGAGGATATGAAATTCTTTAGAACAACAACTACAGGAAAGGTTGTTGTTATGGGAAAAAATACACTGATAAGCTTCCCGAACAGCAGACCACTTAAGAACAGAGAAAATATTGTAATTGCACTTGAGAAGAATTATAAGGTTGATGGTGCTACAGTGGTGTATAGTATTGAGGAGGCACTTGAAGAAATCAAGAAGTATAATTCAGATGATGTATATGTAATTGGTGGTGGTAGTATTTACAAACAGATGCTTCCATATTGTGATACAGCATATGTTACATATATGGATTACGCATATGATGCAGATACATTCATACCAAATCTTGATGAGGCTGAGGATTGGGTTCTTGCAGATGAAAGCGAAGAACAGACATACTTTGATATTGAGTATTATTTTAGAACATATGTGAGGAAATAAGTAAAAGAAGCTGTACATTTTTAGGTGTACAGCTTCTTCTATAATAAGAGGCAGAAGTTATTTTCTGATGGTTACATATGAATTAGAGTAACCGTCTTTTTCATTTTTAACATTCTTTTCAAGCTTTGTAAGATCAAACCATCCACTTACTTTGCTTGTCATTGGGTTATTGATATATACCTGTTTTACTCCATCCTTAACTCTGTATCCTGATACAAGAAGATAATGTCCTGAACTGGTTGGTCTTGCAAAATATGCATTACCTGTTTTATCTTTAACAATAGCGATTGCAACACCACCCTTTTTTAGTGTGTCAATTAAGGCACTTGATGTATCTGCATAACCGGCTGTAAGACCCTGTTTTCTGGCATAAGAGACAAGACCTGATTGAATAGTGCCGCCACCATTATAATAACCATTGTTGGCCATCCACTGCATTACGCTGCGGCCGGTGAAGGATGATGTGTTCTTGAGAGCATTTAATGCCATTGCTAAAGAAACACCACCACATTCTGATTTTGCAACTGTAGTTGTTTTACCATTTCCATATCGAATTATGCTTCCGTCATTTGACTGATAAAGAGATTTAATAGAAACCTTATATGTAGTAACATCATTATTAAGGCTGCTCTTTATCTTTGAAATGGTTGTGCTGTTTGCAATGCCGGTTGCGGACAGACCCTTTTTTGATTGAAAACTCTTAACTGCACTAATGGTCCCCGGACCATAGTGACCATCGATTGAACTTGAATAATATCCAAGTGTCTTTAGATTGGTCTGAATACTTTTTACTTTTGATGCAATTGAGCTCAATGTATTTGGACCTGCAATACCATCAACTGTAAGAGAAGAAGCTTTTTGATAATTCTTAACAGCTGTAGTTGTTCCCGGACCAAAGACACTATCAATTCCACTGTTATAGTAGCCAAGACCGTATAGGTTGTCCTGTAAATTTTTAACCTTTCCAACTAGAGATGTAAGTGTGTTAGGACCTGCAACTCCATCTACCGAAAGACCATTAGCTGACTGGTAGCTTTTAACTGCTGCCAAAGTGCCGGAACCAAAGGAACTGTCGATTGCACCTTTGTAATAGCCAAATCCTGCAAGATTATATTGCAGATATTTTACCTGATCCCCTTTGGACCCTGATCTGAGTGCTTTTGTAGTATCTGGTGTGGCAAACA
>CAZBKO010000012.1:24129-30253 GCA_964492545.1 uncultured Lachnospiraceae bacterium | reverse complement strand
TGGAAGAGACATTGACATAACCAATACAACTACAAGAATTTTACTAGTAATTTTTCTTGATAATTCCATAAAAATCCTCCTTAAATTATAAAATTGTGTGACAATAACTACGTTCAATACCTATAGTCTTACAATAAAATATGAGTGGGCTTTGTCAATGTGGGGAAAGTACTAATTAACATATATTTTTTACGGGCATATATTAGTATAAAGGCTAAAAAATTAAGAGGTATTTATGATATCTATTATGCAGGATATGCTGCAGAACGGAACAGACATGGGCAGAATGAAGGTAAGTGTCCTTACAAGAGATAACAGACCTATAAATGATGCAAAAATTGTTATTAGTGTTACAGGACAGCCGGATTCCACAATCGAGGAGATAACAACAAATGTGGATGGGCAATCGGAGGAAATAGAGCTTCCAACTCCACCAATTGAGTACAGCTTAGAAGAGAATAATATTGAACAGCCATATTCAGAGTATACAATAAATGTGGAAGCAGAGGGATATGAACCAATTGACATTTCAGGAATTCAAGTACTTGCAGATACAGAAGCAATTCAAAATGTAACCTTGAATAATCAGGAGACGCAGGAAACAGGAACTAATATTGTAATAGATCCACATACATTGTATGGTAATTATCCGCCTAAAATTGCAGAGGCATCAATCAAGCCTGTGGATGAAAGTGGTGAAATTGTTCTTAGCAGGGTGGTAATACCGGAATATGTTATTGTACATGATGGCGTACCAACCGACACAACAGCTAGCGATTATTATATATTATATAGAGATTATATAAAAAACGTGGCTTCCAGCGAAATATATCCAACATGGGAAGACTCAACCATACGAGCAAATGTACTGGCAATAATGTCATTTACACTTAACAGAGTATATACAGAATGGTACCGGAATAAAGGCTATGATTTCACAATTACATCTTCAACTGCATTTGATCATAAATTTATATATGGAAGAAATATTTTTGATTCTATATCACTTATAGTAGATGAGATATTTGATAAATATTTGTCAAAACCAAATGTTAAACAGCCAATACTTACTCAGTACTGCGATGGAAAACGTGTGACCTGTCCTAACTGGATGAGTCAATGGGGCTCTCAAAGCCTTGGAACGAGAGGATTGTCAGCCATAGATATTCTTAGAAATTATTATGGAGACAACATATATATAAATGAAGCTGACCAGATATCAGGAATTCCATCATCATGGCCGGGAAGCAATTTAACGATAGGATCAAATGGTGATAAAGTAAGGCAGCTGCAGGAGCAATTAGACAGAATCGCCCAGGTATATACAACAATACCATCCATAACGGCAGATGGTATTTATGGAGAGCGGACGCAGGAGGCAGTCAGAGCTTTTCAGGATATATTTAATCTGCCGGAGACAGGCGTGGTAGATTTTGCCACATGGTATAAGATTTCACAAATATATGTAGGTATTACCAGGATTGCGGAACTGGTGTAAATATGATAAAATATCTCAGTAAGTGCACAGTGACGTATTTACTGGGATATTTATCAATAGAGGTACATAAGAAGTGAATAGAGATAAGTTAAAACAATGTGCAGCCGGTTTGGTGTGCACACTCATATTATTTATGCTTGTGGCAGTTGTTCGAGTATCAGGCAGCAGCATAAGTGATTTGGAGAGCGAGAAACAACAGAATGAATCAGAAAAGGAACAGGTGGAAAGTCAGCTGTCCGAATTAGAGGGAACTCAGGATGATATACAGGAGTATATTGATGCTCTTGGTACTCAGCTGGAGTCTGTAAATAGCGATATTGAAGCAATCGAGAATCAGGTTAATGAGAAGGAGAGCGCAATAGCACTTAATACAGAGCTTCTTAATCAGTCAAAGAAGGATGAGAAGACGCAATATGAAGATATGAAGAAGCGAATACAGTTTATGTATGAAATTGGAGATATTTCATATTATCAGATCATTTTTGCAAAAGGAAATATGGCAGATAGGATAAACAGGGCTGAATATGTGTCGGATATTGTCAAGTATGATAGAAGAATGCTTTCAAAGTATCAGGACACCAAGAAACTGATAACTGATACTGAGAAGAAGCTTAAGGCAGACATGGACAAGCTTAATGAGCTGAAATTAACTCTTGTTGAAAAAAAACAGGTAATTTCTGATAAGATGGCAGTCAAGTCAGAACAGATTAGAAAGCTTGCAGGCAAAATAAATGATGCTGAGGCCAGCAAGGCAGAATATGACATGATTATTCTTGAAAAGGAGAATGAGATACTTAGAAGAAGAGAGGAAGAGAGTATTCAGGAGTCCATAAGAGAATCAGAAAGTATTAGGGAGTCAGAGGAAGCTTTGCGTGCAGAGACGGAGATAACAATGCAGGAAGGACAGACTTCACAGGAAGAGACTACTGAACCTGAAGGGGAAACATATAGTCCTGTTGACGAGGCATCAGAAATAGAGCTTTTATCAGCAATAATATATTGTGAAGCCGGTAATCAGCCGGAAGAAGGTATGTATGCAGTAGGCAGTGTGGTAATTAACAGAATTAAGAGTGAAAGCTTTCCGAACACCATGAAGGAAGTACTTGAACAGCCGTACCAGTTTTCACCTGTATCAGTTAGCGGAAGATTTTATTTAGCACTTGAGAGAAAGGAAGCTACACAGGCATGTATAGATGTAGCAACAGATATTTTGAAGAATGGTGTAACAACAGGAAAATGGTTATTTTTCAGGGTGAATGATGGCTCAAGAGAGGGCGAAGTGATAGGAGATCAGGTTTTCTATTAATAATGAAAAAAAGTAGTTGAAAAACAATAATGTATAATGTATAATCTTTACAATTTGAGTAAAATTTAGACAACCACAACAAGAGAAAGGACAGGTAAGACAATGAAGGCTTTTCTAATACTAGAAGATGGAACAATTTTTGAAGGAACCAGCATTGGTTCTACAAGAGAAGTAATAAGTGAAATAGTATTTAACACTTCCATGACAGGATATTTGGAGGTACTTACAGATCCTTCCTACGCGGGACAGGCAGTAGTTATGACCTACCCATTGATAGGCAATTACGGAATATGTCATGAGGATAAGGAATCAATGAAACCATGGCCAGATGGATACATTGTAAGAGAATTATCAAGAGTTCCAAGCAATTTTAGAAGCGAAGATACAATTTGGAGTTTCCTTGAAGAGAATGATATTCCAGGTATTGCAGGTATTGATACAAGAGCATTGACCAAGATATTAAGGGAAAAGGGTACAATGAATGGAATGATCACTACTGACGAGAACTATAATTTAGATGAAGCCATTAAGAAGATGAAAGAATACACTCCTGCAGGCGTTGTTAAGAAAGTAACATGTGATACAACGTCTAAGCTTGAGGGGGATGGATTCAAGGTTGCCTTACTTGATTTTGGAGCAAAGAGAAATATAGCACGTTCGCTTAATGCCAGAGGATGTGAAGTTACAACATATCCTGCAGGAACAAGTGCAGATGAGATAATTGCATCTAATCCTGATGGAATAATGCTTTCAAATGGACCAGGGGATCCAAAGGAATGTGTTGAGATAATTGAAGAGATTAAGAAGCTATACAATACAGATATTCCAATCTTTGCCATTTGTCTAGGACATCAGCTTATGGCACTTGCAACAGGTGCAGATACACATAAGATGAAATATGGTCACAGAGGTGCTAATCACCCTGTTAAGGATTTGAAGAGTGGAAGAGTATATATTTCTTCACAGAATCATGGATATGTGGTTGATGCAGATACAATTAATCCGGAAATAGCAGAAGTTGGATTCGTGAATGTCAACGATAAGACAGTTGAAGGACTTAGATATAAGAATAAGAACATTTTTACAGTTCAGTTTCATCCTGAAGCATGCCCAGGTCCACAGGACTCAGGATGCTTATTCGATGAGTTTATAAATATGATGACTAACGCACAGACAGGAGGAAATAAGAATGCCTAGAAATATGAACATTAAAAAAGTACTTGTTATTGGTTCTGGTCCTATTGTCATAGGTCAGGCAGCAGAGTTTGATTATGCCGGTACACAGGCATGTCGTTCTCTTAAGGAGGAAGGCATTGAGGTTGTACTTGTAAATTCTAATCCTGCTACAATCATGACAGATAAGGATATTGCTGATAAGGTATATATTGAGCCTCTTACAGTTAAGGTGTTAGAGAAGATTATTATGGAAGAGAAGCCGGACAGTGTGCTTCCAACCCTTGGCGGACAGGCAGCTCTTAATCTTGCAATGGAGCTTGATGAAGCAGGATTTTTAGAGACACATGACTGTAAGTTAATTGGTACAACACCTCAGACAATCAAGAAGGCTGAGGATAGACTTGAGTTTAAGGAAACCATGGAAAAGATTGGTGAGCCTTGTGCACCTTCAATGGTTGTTGAGAATGTTGAGGATGGTGTTGCATTTACAAATACAATTGGTTATCCGGTTGTACTTAGACCAGCTTACACATTAGGTGGAAGCGGCGGTGGTATCGCTCATAACTATCAGGAATTGGTTGATATTTTGTCAAATGGTTTAAGACTCAGCCGTGTGGGTCAGGTTCTTGTTGAGAGATGTATCGCAGGCTGGAAAGAAATAGAATACGAAGTAATGAGAGATGGAGCAGGAAACTGCATTACAGTATGTAATATGGAGAACCTTGATCCTGTTGGTGTTCATACAGGTGATAGTATCGTTGTTGCACCTTCACAGACACTTGGTGACAAGGAATATCAGATGCTTCGTTCATCAGCACTTAATATTATTAATGAGTTAAATATTACAGGTGGATGTAATGTACAGTATGCACTTCATCCAACAAGCTTTGAATATTGTGTAATCGAAGTTAACCCTCGAGTTAGCCGTTCATCAGCACTTGCATCAAAGGCAACAGGATATCCTATTGCTAAGGTTGCAGCAAAGATTGCTCTTGGATACACACTTGACGAAATTAAGAATGCCATCACAGGAAAGACATATGCCAGCTTTGAGCCTGCACTTGATTACTGTGTAGTTAAAATACCAAGACTTCCATTTGATAAGTTTATAACAGCTAAGAGAACACTTACAACTCTGATGAAGGCTACCGGTGAGGTTATGAGTATTTGTAATAACTTCGAAGGTGCACTTATGAAGGCTATTCGTTCGCTGGAGCAGCACGTTGAAAATCTTATGGATTACGATTTCACAGGACTTGATAATGATGAGCTTACAGAACAGCTTGCTGTTGTTGATGACAGAAGAATCTGGGTAATAGCAGAAGCGCTTAGAAGACATTTTGACTACGATACAATTCATGAGATTACCAAGATTGACATTTGGTTCATAGATAAGCTTGCAATTATTGTAGAGATGGAAGAGGCACTCAAGACTCAGGAGCTTACAGTGGAGCTTCTTAAAGAAGCAAAGAGAATAGAGTTCCCAGATAAATTCATTGGTAAGCTTACAGGTAAATCAGAAGAAGCAATCCACAAGATGAGAACAGATAATGGTATTGTTGCAGCATTTAAGATGGTTGACACATGTGCAGCTGAGTTTGAAGCAAGCACACCATACTATTATTCATGTTTTGGAAGTCAGAATGAAGTAATTGAGACAAAACCTGATAAGAAGATTCTTGTACTTGGTTCAGGTCCTATCAGAATCGGACAGGGTATTGAATTCGACTTCTGTTCAGTTCATAGTACATGGGCATTTAGAGAAGAAGGATATGAGACAATCATAGTAAATAATAATCCTGAGACAGTAAGTACAGATTTCGATATAGCTGATAAGCTTTATTTTGAGCCACTTACACCAGAGGATGTTAGAAATATTGTTGATATAGAGAAACCAGATGGAGCAGTAGTTCAGTTTGGTGGACAGACAGCTATTAAGCTTACAGAAAGTCTTATGAAAATGGGAGTTCCAATTCTTGGAACAAAGGCTGAGGATGTAGATGCGGCAGAAGATAGAGAGCTTTTTGATGCTATTCTTGAAAAGTGCCAGATTCCAAGACCGGCAGGCGGAACTGTATTTACTCCACAAGAGGCAATTGAGGTGGCAAATAAGCTTGGATATCCTGTACTTGTACGTCCATCAT
>CAZBKO010000012.1:0-24119 GCA_964492545.1 uncultured Lachnospiraceae bacterium | reverse complement strand
TCGTTTGGGATATCCTGTGCTGGTTAGACCATCCTATGTATTAGGCGGTCAAGGAATGCAAATAGCTTTTTGTGATGAAGAAATTGTTGAATTTATGGAAATCATCAATAGAATTGCTCAGGATCATCCAATCCTTGTAGATAAATATCTTGTAGGTAAAGAAATAGAAGTTGATGCCGTATGCGATGGTACAGATGTTCTCATTCCGGGTATTATGGAGCATATTGAGAGAGCCGGTGTGCATTCAGGAGATAGTATTTCAGTATATCCTGCACAGTCACTTTCACAGAAGGCAATTGATACAATAGAGTTATATACAGAGAGACTTGCCCATTCACTTCATGTAAAAGGAATGATTAACATTCAGTTTATTGTTTGTGGCGAGGAAGTATTTGTAATTGAAGTAAATCCACGTTCAAGCCGTACAGTTCCATATATTAGTAAGGTTACAGGAATTCCAATTGTTAAGCTTGCAACAAAATGTATTATTGGAAAGACACTTAAAGAGTTAGGATATACACCAGGATTACAGAAGAAGGCTGACTATATAGCAATCAAGATGCCGGTATTCTCATTTGAGAAGATTCGTGGAGCTGAGATAAGTCTTGGACCTGAAATGAAGTCAACAGGAGAATGTCTTGGTATAGCAAAGAGATTTGATGAAGCATTATACAAAGCATTCTTAGGTGCAGGAGTTAATCTTCCAAGACATAAGAAGGTTATCATTACAGTAAATGATGCTGACAAGAAGGATGCTATTTCAATTGGTCAGAGATTCGAAAAGCTTGGTTATGAAGTGTACGCAACAAGAAGTACTGCTAGAGTTCTTCAGGAAAATGGCGTACATGCAATCAAGGTCAACAAGCTTTCACAGGAATCACCAACAGTAATCGATTTGCTCTTAGAGCATAAGATTGACATCGTGGTTGATACGCCTACACAGGGTCGTGATAAGTCAAGAGATGGATTCCTTATCAGACGTATGTCAATTGAGACAGGAGTTAACTGCTTTACATCACTTGATACTGTAAATGCGTTATTAACCAGCCTTGAGAGCAATGTGAAGGATAATCTTACACTTGTGGATGTGGCTACAATAGATAATAGATAGAATTTTAGGAGCTGTAAAATAAGTACTTATTTTACAGCTCTGTTTTATTGACATTTTTTGCAGATATGCTACACTAATTAATATAGACAAAAAGTACTAGTGATAAGAATGAGGGTGTAACGTGAATAATAAGAAATTGCTTAAGAAAATTGCAGTTTTTGGCAAGAAGCATAAGCTTCCAATGAATTTCATAATACTCGAATTTGCAGTTGTAATTATATGCAGTCATATCGGCAGAAGTCTGCGTAGACATCGTGCATCAATTTCTATGGCGTGTTTATGCCTTATTTGTGTATGCGTCTGCAGCAGCTTTATTAATTTTGGAAATGATGGCAGAAGGGTTTATGCTGATGGTAATAATATAGATACAACAGTTGTTGACATGACAGAGGAGACTCAGAGCGAGCCGGAAAGTGAGCCGGAAAGTGAGCCGGAAAGTGAGCTGGAAAGTGAGCCAGTTACGCTGGAGACAGTTTCTAATAAGATTATCAACGAAGAATACATTAATGATATTGTTGCCGAGTTAGCTAAGCCGGACAAAGAGGTTTCGGCAGACTCTTACTATATTAAGGTTAATCGTAGAATGAATTGCATAACTGTGTATAGACAGAATGATGAAGGAGAATATACCATACCAATTAAGAGCATGATTTGCTCAACAGGTGGCGAGAATACGCCAACAGGTGTATATTCTGTTGGACAGAAGTATGAATTTAGAAAGCTGTTATTTGATGTGTATGGACAGTATGCGGTGAGAGTTGTAGGACAGATATTATTTCACTCTACATCATATGATGCACCTTCTAAGGATTGTTTAATTGCAGAGGAATTCAATAAGTTAGGCGATGGAGTTTCCCATGGGTGTATAAGACTTACTGTTGAGGATGTTAAGTGGATATATGATAACTGTGATGAAGGAACTGTTGTTGAGATATATGATGACGATAATCCGGGACCACTTGGCAAGCCGGAGATGCTTAAGGTTCCAGAGGGCACTCGATGGGATCCGACAGATGACAGCGAAGCTAATCCTTGGAATGACTGCAAGCCGGAGATAACGGGTGTTAGTGACAGAGATATTAAGCTTGGAACAAGCATAAGTTATATGTATGGAATTAGTGCAACAGATACATGTGGCAATAATATAACAGGTGAGATTAAGAAATTTGGAGAAGTCGATGTACATACCCCGGGAAGATATGAGGTCGTGTATTACGTTAAGGATTTGATAGGAAGAACAGATATTAAGACCGCTGTATATACGGTTGTGAGATAGAAGGTTGCAGATTTATTCTGTAACCTTTTTTAGTTGATAGTGATTTAGGGAGTTGAAGTGGATAATAAATAAGCTGCTACTTGACTTACATATTTATTACGTTTACAATAGAAATATTGATTAAGTAATGAAATGGAGACAAATATTATGTTAGACGGAAAAAAGACTTTATTTAGCGGTATGCAGGCAACAGGAACATTAACTCTTGGAAACTATCTTGGAGCACTTAAGAACTGGGTGGATATTGCTGATGAATACATGACATTTTATGGAGTAATGGATTTGCATTCCATAACAGTAAGACAGAATCCTGCAGAATTCAGAAAGAGAGCAAGAAATCTGCTTACATTATACATTGCCGCAGGACTTGACCCTGTTAAGAACTGTATTTATTTTCAGTCACACGTTTCGGCACATGCTGAACTTAGCTGGATACTCAGCTGCTTCACATATATGGGAGAGCTTAGCAGAATGACACAGTTTAAGGACAAGTCAGCTAAACATGCAGATAATATTAACGCCGGATTATTTACATATCCTGTACTTATGGCAGCTGATATTTTGTTATATCAGGCAGATGTTGTTCCAGTTGGAATTGATCAGATGCAGCATCTGGAGATAACAAGAGATATAGCAGAGAGATTCAACGGAATTTATGGTGATGTATTTACAATTCCGGAAGCTTATCTTGGCAAAGCAGGAGCAAAGGTTATGAGTCTTCAGGACCCAACAAGAAAGATGTCTAAGTCTGATGAGAATCCTAATGCAAGTATTCTGCTAATGGATGATACAGATACAATCATTAGAAAATTCAAGAGAGCAGTAACTGATTCAGAGGCATGCGTAAGATATCGTGATGAGCAGCCGGGAATTAAGAATCTTATGGATATTTATTCAGCAGTTACAGGCAAATCAACAGATGACATTGAGAAGGAATTCGATGGCAAGGGTTACGGAGATTTCAAGCTTGCTGTTGGTGAATCAGTTGCAGATATGCTCAAGCCTGTTCATGAAAAATTTGATCAGCTCACTAAGGACAAGGCATATATTGATGGAATTATCAAGGATAATGATGAGAAGGCAACCTACTATGCAATGAAGACTCTCAGAAAGGTACAGAAGAAGGTAGGATTTACTGAGAGAATCAGATAGTCTTTTTTGATAACATTTTATCAAGTAATAAGATAATATAGCCAATTATAAGGCATACAATCATAAATAACATAGCATTATTGAGAACCGTACGAAGGCCGAGCTTATCTATATCTATGAAATAATATGGATAGCTGCAGGCATTGAATACGGTCTTTATATTTATCATACAATAGTAGGTGATTGGAAGAAAAAGCCATAAAAATGGATCTAGACCTTCAAAATCACCTTTTGGCTGAAAGAACAGCCAGTCGATGACTGTCATAATAGGTACAATGTAATGAACAAAGATATCATTGATTGTAATTGTTGTAGGACAGCCCTTGGCCATTGAAAAATCTGTGTTTTTAAGGACAAAGTTATAGGCAAGAAACACAATAATCATAGATACAAGTGCCATCCCACGGAGTGATTTTAGCTTCTTCCTATAATTTAGTGTGGAGTGAGCTTTAATTTCTCTTGCTGTATTTTGGAGTAAGACAAGAAATAGTATGAGACAAAACAAATTAGTCTGTATGGTAAAGTAAGACATCATCTTTATATTATCCTGCAGGCTGTGTGGCGTATAATGTCTGAGTAGACCGATTGCGCATAGAAAAACGTAAATAAGCCGGTATGTAAATGCTATATAGGAATTGGAAATATACATACATCTGCCCACCATTCTGAGTATTTGATGAAGCTAGTATATGATTATTATAAAAAAATATACCGAAGATGGCGAACATTTAGCTATTTACTCTAGCTTGATTTTGAGTTAAAATATAGGTTGGATTGCGCCCTTTACGGGAAAATAATATCCTTGGGAGATTTGCATTATGATAACCATAGTAGATGATAAGCTCGACTTAGAAACATATCTTGGACTTAGAGCTTCAGTTAACTGGAAACAATTGAATAATGAACAGGCCTCAACTGCACTAAATAACAGTATACATACAGTGTGTGCATACGATGGTAATATTCCGGTGGGAATGGGAAGAATAGTCGGTGATGGAGCTGTGATTGCATACATACAAGACTTGGTTGTCCGTCCTGATTATCAAAAAAATGGAGTCGGAAGAATAATTATTGAGGCGTTGATTAATTATGTAAAGAATAACAACCCGGTGGGCAATGAGATAATGCTATGTCTGATGTGTGCCAAAGGAAGAGAGCCATTCTATAAAAAGTTTGGATTTATAGCAAGACCTACAGATAATTTGGGACCTGGAATGATACAGTACATAAAAGAGGTTAAGTAATGAAGATATTTTTTTTAAGGCATGGAAGACAATGCAGTGAATTGTGTAATGTTGATGTAGCACTGTCACCAGAGGGAATAAGACAGGCTGATCTTGCTGGAAAACGTTTAAAGAAATATGGAATACAAGCAATTTTTACAAGTGATATGATTCGTGCCATTGAGACGGGAAATGTAATAAATAATCATCTAAATGTTAAGACAAAGATTTATAAAAATTTAAGAGAAACTGAATTTGGTGATATGGAGGGACTTACTGATAATGAACTCCATACAATTTATGCCGATTTTTATGAGAAGAGAGATACATTTACGGAGGATATGAGATATCCTGGTGGTGAGAATGGCAGTATGTGCTATAATCGTATGATGCCGGCTGTTATGGATATAATAGCTGAATGTGAAGAAAAGAATATTGATACAATTGCAATTGTTTCACACGGAGGTGCCATCAGATGCTTCCTGGCAGGGATACTGGGCATGGATATGGCAAGACGGTTACAGTTTGTAAAGACTATGGAAAACTGTAGTATAACAGAGATTGATTATGACAGAAAAAGAGATAGGTTCTATATAGAGAGAATTAACGATTATGCCCATTTAGAGGGTGAAGAAGATTTACTGAGAAAGCATTTTAAGAAGACATTTTTGTAAATATATAAGAAGAGGTGTAGTGATGTCAAGTGAAGTAACTAAGAAATATGATGCCAATAGTATTTCCATATTAGAGGGATTAGAGGCTGTTAGAAAGAGACCGGGTATGTATATCGGAAGCGTTTCTACTAAGGGTCTTAACCATCTTATTTATGAAATAGTAGATAACTCAGTGGATGAGCATCTTGCAGGACATTGTAGTGAGATTACTGTGTCACTCAATAAGGATGGAACAGCCACAATTACTGATAATGGACGTGGTATTCCGGTGGGAATCAACGAGAAAGCAGGCATTCCGGCTGTTGAAGTGGTATTTACAATACTTCATGCAGGTGGAAAGTTTGGAGATGGCGGATATAAGATATCAGGTGGTCTACATGGCGTTGGAGCATCTGTTGTAAATGCATTGTCAGAGTGGCTTGAGGTTAATATCAAGGTTGATGGCAAGGTGTACAATCAAAGATATGAGCGTGGTAAAGTAATGTATCCGCTTAAAGAGGTTGGAACCTGCAGAAAGAATGACACAGGTACAAGTGTAACATTTTTACCGGATAAGGAAATATTTGAGAAGACTTATTTTAAAGCTGAATCAATTAAGAGCAGACTTCATGAGACTGCATATTTGAATCCAAATCTTACAATACATTTTGAAAATAAGAGATTTTCAGAGGAAGAGAAGCTTACATTCCATGAACCAGAGGGAATTGCAGCATATGTTAAGGACCTTAATGAGGGAAAGGATGTAGTACATCCGGTTATTTATTTTAAGAGAGACATTGATGGTATTGAACTTGAGGCAGCATTTCAGTTCGTCGACGAGTTTCAGGAAAATATACTTGGATTCTGTAATAATATTTATACTCAAGAGGGTGGAACACATATTACAGGCTTTAAGACCAAATTCACAACAGTCATCAATCAGTATGCAAGAGAGCTTGGAATTCTTAAGGACAAGGATGCCAATTTCACAGGTATGGATGTTAGAAATGGTATGACCGCTATTATAGCCGTCAAACACCCGGACCCAAGATTTGAGGGACAGACTAAGACAAAGCTTGATAATCCTGATGCGGGAAAGGTCGCAGCTGAGGTTACAGGTGATGAGATGCAGCTGTATTTTGATAAGAATTTAGATGAGCTTAAGCTTGTAATTGGCTGTGCTGAGAAGTCTGCTAAGATTAGAAAAGCAGAAGAGAAGGCGAAGACCAATCTTCTTGTAAAACAGAAGTTTTCAATAGATAGCAATGGCAAGCTTGCCAACTGTGAGAGCCGTAATGCCAAGGAGTGCGAGGTATTTATAGTCGAGGGAGATTCGGCTGGTGGCTCAGCTAAAATGGCAAGAAATAGAAAGACACAGGCAATCATGCCAATCCGTGGTAAGATTCTGAATGTTGAGAAAGCAACAATTGATAAGGTTCTTGCAAACGCTGAAATCAAGACGATGATTAATGCCTTTGGATGTGGATTTTCTGAGGGCTTTGGAAATGATTTTGATATTTCAAAGTTGCGTTACAATAAGATTATTCTTATGACTGATGCTGATGTTGATGGTGCACATATTGATACACTATTACTCACATTTTTCTATAGATTTATGCCGGAATTAATACATCAGGGACATGTTTATCTTGCAATGCCGCCACTCTACAAGGCTGTGCCTAAAAAGGGCGAGGGTGAGTATTTGTATGATGACAAAGCACTCGAGCATTATAGAAAGACTCATTCAGGATTCACGCTTCAAAGATATAAAGGTCTTGGTGAAATGGACGCAGAGCAGCTGTGGGAAACTACACTTAATCCTGAGACAAGACTTCTAAAGCAGGTGGAAATTGAAGATGCAAAAATGGCATCAGATGTAACAGGAATGCTGATGGGAAATGATGTTCCACCTAGAAGAAAATTCATACATGACCACGCACATGACGCTGAGATAGACGTATAGGAGGCATAAAATGGCAGAACAGATTATTAGAACAGAATATTCGGAAGTTATGCAAAAATCATACATTGATTATGCTATGAGCGTTATTTGCCAGAGAGCACTTCCAGATATAAGAGATGGACTTAAGCCGGTTCAGCGAAGAGTATTATATGCTATGAATGAGCTTAAGCTTAATTATGATAAACCACACAGAAAGTCAGCACGTATTGTCGGAGATACAATGGGTAAATTCCACCCTCATGGCGACAGCTCAATTTATGATGCACTTGTTGTACTTGAGCAGGATTTCAAAAAGGGAATGGCACTTGTTGATGGACATGGTAATTTCGGTTCAATCGAAGGTGATGGCGCAGCTGCAATGCGATACACAGAGGCTAAACTTAAGAAATTCACCCAGGACGTGTATCTTGCAGATTTGGACAAAAATGTCGTAGATTTCATACCCAATTTTGATGAGACAGAGAAGGAGCCAGAGGTTCTTCCTGTTAGAGTACCAAATGTTCTCGTAAATGGAGCAGAAGGTATCGCAGTTGGTATGACCACAAGTATTCCTACGCATAATCTTACAGAGGTAGTTGATGCTGTTATTGCATACATGGGAAATAACAATATTACAACTCAGGAATTGATGGAATATGTTCAGGGACCGGACTTCCCAACGGGTGGACTAGTTGTAAACAAGAGTGAATTACTCAACATTTACGAGACAGGTGTTGGAAAAATTAAGCTTCGTGGAAAGGTTGATTTTGAACCTGCCAAGAAAAAAACAGATAAGGATAAGCTTGTAATTTCTGAGATTCCTTACACTATGATTGGTGTAAATATTGGAAAATTTATTTCAGACATTTGTGATTTAATAGAGACAAAAAAGACTACAGATGTAACTGATATATCCAATGAATCTTCAAAGGAAGGTATCAGAATTGTTCTAGAGCTCAAGAAAAATACTGATGTCGAAAAGCTTAAAAATCTTCTATATAAGAAAACAAAGCTTGAAGATACATTTGGTGTAAATATGCTGACCATTGTAAATGGGAGACCAGAGACCTTTGGAATCAAGAAGATAATAGAGCATCATGTGGATTTCCAGGTAGAGCTTGCAACAAGAAAGTATACAACCTTACTTGAAAGAGATTTGGAACAGAAGGAAATCAAGGAAGGACTTATTAGAGCATGTAATATTGTTGACCTTATTATTGAGATATTAAGAGGAAGTAAAAGTATCAAGGATGCAAAGGACTGTCTTGTAAATGGCAATACAGACAAAATCACATTTAAGAACAAGGAATCAAAGCTGTATGCCAGCAATCTTAATTTTACTGAGAAACAGGCTCAAGCCATACTTGAACTTAGATTGTACAGATTAATAGGCTTAGAGATAATGGCCCTTGAAAAAGAATATTCTGATTTGGTCGAGAGAATTGCACAGTATGAAGATATTTTATCAAATCGCAAAACTATGATGAAAACTATCAAAAAGGATCTTGAGAAGATTAAGAAGGAGTATGGAGTTCCAAGAAAGACTGTTATTGAGGATGGCAAGGAAGCTGTATATGAAGAGGAAAAGGTCAAGGAACAGGAAGTTGTATTTCTTATGGATAGATTTGGATATGCCAAAACTATTGATACCTCAGTATATGATAAAAATATGGAAGCTGCAAACAGCGAGAACAGGTATGTATTTAGATGTATGAATACAGATAAGGTATGCATTTTCACTGATAATGGTAATCTTCATCAGGTTAAAATAATGGATGTTCCATTTGTAAGGTTTAAGGACAAGGGTACGCCGATAGATAATCTTGGAAATTACGACAGCAAGGGTGAAAGTATTGTGTTTATTAGCAGTGCTGACATGATTAGGGATAGAAAGCTTTTATTTACAACAAAGAATGGTATGATGAAGCTTGTTGACAGTGCTGAATTCAATGTAACGAAAAGAACAGTAGCGGCTACTAAGCTATCAGAGGGTGATGCCGTTGTAAGTGTTGAGATAACTGAGGCAGTTACAAAAACAGAATCAACAGATGGTAATATGGGCACAACAGATGTAATTTTGTCAGGTGGATTTGATGATGGATACACACCGGGATTTGATGATGAAATGGGATTTTCAGATATGACATTTGAATTTGATGAACCTGTTATTGATGCGCCTGTTGATATTGTTGAGGCTTCACCTGATGAAAATGTAACCTGCAATCAGGTAATTGTGCTTCAGACACACAAGGGAATGTTCCTAAGATTCCCACTTAAGGAGATACCTGAGAAGAAGAAGGGTGCATTGGGAATAAAGGGAATCAAGCTGGCAGCAGATGATGAGATTGAGAAAGTGTATTTACTTGATCCGGGCGATAACATGACTGTAGAATTAAGAGGCAAGGAAATTGAGCTTAGAAAGCTTAAAACGGCAAAACATGGTGGCAAGGGAACAAAGAAGGGCTGATAGATGGCAAAAACCAAGAAAAAGACAAAGGATATTATAAGAAAAATCATTTTTGTTGTTGCGTTGTGTGTATTCGCATATTCTGGATATCAGCTAGTTCATATTTATCTTGAGTACAAGCAGGGAACGGATACCTATGATGATATAGAGGATATGTTTATGGAGAATAACACAGAGACGAGTGCTCAAGGAGAGGATAATGATAATAGTTCAGAATCAGAAAGCAAGGGAGCGTCCAACAAGGTGTTTGTGTGGGATTTCAAGAAAATGTATGACTATAATAATGATACATTGGGATATATAAGAAATGGTGATGCCATAAGCTATCCGATTCTTCAGACAACAGATAATGATTATTATCTTCATCATTTGGTAAATGGAGAGGCAAACAGCTCAGGAGCCATATTTGTAGATGCTCTTATTAAAGATGGACTAGAGGCTGACAATTGTATTATCTATGGACATAATATGAAAAATGGTTCGATGTTTGGAACACTGAAGTGGTACAAAGACAGCAACTATTGCAAAAAGTACCCAAATATATATATTTATACTGATAAGTATATGTACACCTACAAAATATTCTCAATGTATACAACAGGGGCAGACAGCGACATATACAGTTTTGATTATGGACAATCAGATAAATTTGTGGATTATCTCGAATCAGTAAGAGAAAAATCATTATACAATATATACCCAGAATATAATTTCAAGAAGGAAGATAAGATAATTACACTCTCGACATGCACTAGTGACGGTAAAGACCGATTTATCGTACAGGCAGTCAGAACGGAAACTAAGAAGCTATAAATAGTGTAAAAAAATATTAAATAAATATAAAATCCCCCCTTGAAGGGGGGGGATTAAGCAAATTATATATGTTATTATATTTCAAGAACGAGGGATAATTGTTTTAGAAACAACTGGGGATGTATTTTATACATATAGAAAAAGACCATCATTGCGATGGTCTTTTTTGATTAGTTATTCTTAATATGTGTGTTTGCTAAGTAGTCCTTATTGAATGCAATTACCTGTTCCATTGCGTGACGACCGGGAGCACCGATAGTTACTCTCTTATCAACGCAAGTTTTGATATTGATTGCATCATATATGTCTTCTTCGAATACAGGACTGATAGCTTTGTATTCATCAAGTGTCATTGCATCGAGACTTATTCCTTTATCTTCACAGAAGAGAACAAGCTGTCCAACGATTCCGTGAGCGTCTCTAAATGGAACCCCATGATTAACAAGATAATCAGCAGCGTCAGTTGCGTTGGTAAATCCGTTAGCAGCACTGGCTTTCATAGTATCAGCGTTGAATTTCATTGTAGACAGCATTCCTGTAAACAGTGCAAGACAACCTTTGGCTGTATCCATTGCATCAAATGATAATTCCTTGTCTTCCTGCATGTCCTTATTGTATGCAAGTGGAATTCCCTTCATAGTTGTGAGAAGTGAAACAAGTGCACCATACACACGTCCTGTCTTACCACGAACAAGTTCGGCAATATCAGGATTCTTCTTCTGAGGCATAATGCTGCTTCCTGTGCTGTAAGCATCATCAATATCAACGAATCTATATTCATTGCTATTCCAGATAATGATTTCTTCAGAAAATCTGCTTAAATGCATCATTATTGTTGAGAGTGCACTTAAAAGTTCAATTAAGTAATCTCTGTCAGCTACTGAATCCATACTGTTAAGTGTTGCGCCATAGAAATCAAGAAGGCTGGCAGTATACTCTCTGTCCAATGGATATGTAGTACCGGCAAGGGCACCAGAACCAAGTGGGCAGTAGTTCATTCTATTAAAGATATCGTGGAGGCGTCCGCGGTCACGTCTAAACATTTCAAAATATGCACCCATATGATGAGCAAGTGTTATAGGCTGTGCCTTCTGTAAATGTGTGAAACCAGGCATATATGTGTCTAGATTGTTTTCCATTATAGTCTCTATTGTCTCAAGAAGCTTCTTAACTAGTTCATCTATTTCAACAATCTCATCTCTGGTAAATAATTTCATATCAAGAGCAACCTGATCGTTACGGCTTCTTCCAGTGTGAAGTCTCTTACCTGCGTCACCAATTCTCTCAATAAGTGTGGCTTCCACGAAGCTATGAATATCTTCATATTCATCACCTATAACAAGCTTGCCATTATCGATGTCGTCTAATATACCATTGAGTCCTTTAACAATTGACTCTGTATCTTCTGAGGATAAAATTTCCTGCTTACCTAACATGGTAACGTGAGCAATACTTCCTCGTATATCCTGCTTGTAGAACTTCTTATCGAATGATATAGAAGCATTAAAGTTGTTAACAAGTTCGTCTGTTTCCTTGGTGAAACGTCCGCCCCATAATTTCATAATTAATGTCCTGCCTTTCATATGTATGTTTGATGTGGTATATTATATCATAAAGTTTGTAGATTTCAAATATTAGTGCTAAAATAAAAGATATGTGAATTTACATAAGGAGAAAAGAGCTAATATGATATATTTTATTGTGAATACATCATCAAGAACCGGTAAGGCGGCTGGTATATGGCGAAGGGTTCGAGATACACTTGTCAGTAAAGATGTAAAGTTTAAGGCCTATAGAACTGAATCGAAGGGCCATGCAACAGATATAGCAAGAGCAATAATGAAATCAGATGATAAAAATATCAGGATTGTGATACTTGGTGGTGATGGTACAATCAACGAAGTTATTAATGGAATTGATGATTTTAGCAGAGTTACATTTGGGGTAATTCCAACCGGCTCAGGAAATGATTTTGCCAGAGGAGTGGGAATTGATGCAGATATAGAATCTAATATAGAGAAAATAATTGCTGGAACAGGTGTAAGAACCATAGATTTGGGACGAGTCATATATAACAATGGTGAAAATAATCGAGTATTTGCAATAAGTTCAGGCTTAGGATTAGATGCTATAGTATGTAAGAAAGCACTTATTTCAAAACTTAAGAAAATACTTAACAAGCTTCACCTTGGACAGCTTACATATATAATACTGACAGTGCAGACTTTATTTACAATTAAAACCGGTCATATTGAGATACAAATAGATGACGAACAGTCTGAGTATGGCAAAATGATATTTATGGCAGCCATGAATCTAAGAGCAGAGGGTGGAGGAGTGCCAATGGCTCCACAGGCTTCTCCATATGATGATGTACTTTCAATGTGTCTGGCTCACGATATATCTAGAATTGGTGCTTTTTTGAGATTCCCATTTCTTGTGGCGGGAAAGCATGAGCAATTTAAGTGCTTTGATATAAGAAGTTTTAATAAATGTAGTATTACGCTGGACAGGCCAATGATTCTTCACACAGATGGGGAATACTGTGATGATGTGACCAGTGTCGAATATGAGTGTCTGCCTCAGTGCATGAAAATAATTTAATAATGAAAGGAAGAATGTAATGGAAGAATTATATGAATTAATCGAACAGAGAATTAAGGAAGCAGGATATGAAGCAGAGGTTTCTGGAAGAGACATATATAATGATTTGTGTGATCAGATGGATGAGCAGGAGGAAGGAACATATTTATTGTTATCAAAACCTTCAGACACAGTAACATATGAGTATAATGTAACAATACTTAGTGATAATTTTGATCTACATACTATGACCATTAGAGAGAAAGATGGTAATGAATATGTTGTAAACTTTGACTAGTTTGATATGTCGTTTTGAGATGAGAGAATCTTGAAACGACATTTTGCATTACATAACAAATCTGTAACAAGTTGTAAAAAACAATATACATTTTATTTAAACATAAGTAATGGAATATTATTCCTAAAAGTGCTAGTATTTCTTTAGTGAGCAAATCTACGAAAGATATTAATGAGGGAGATATAGTGAAAATGAAAAGAAATAGAATGATTTACAAAATATGCATAGTGATATTAGCTGTATTTACAATAAGTGCGTGTACAAATGTAGAGCAGAAGGAATTTGATGCAGATTCAATATTGGAATCGCTGTTGAAGGATATATCTTATGATGAAGAACTTGTTGATGTAAGCAAGAATGCCAAATACTATTTTGAAGATTTACCAGATAATACAGAGATAAACATGTATTCATCATTTGGAAAAAGTTCTGATAAGATAATAATATTTCATGTTAAGGATAAAAATAATATAGGAGATGTAGAAAAATCTGTTAACAATTATATGAAAGATTTAACGAAAGAAGCACAGAATTATAATCCTGAAGAGGTTGATAAAATAAATAAGGCCGTTATAGTTTCCAATGATAAATATTTTATTGTATGCATTACAGATGACACAGAAACGGTAAAGAAAATTATAGGATAAAGAGAGACATATATTTATGAAAAAACGTGATGATAAAAATGAGAATGAAGTTGAAAAGGTTACGAAAAATAAAATTGAATTATATAAGGTAATCTGTTTTGTATGTGTAATGATAATTACAGCAGTAGCAATATTAAAGGCGAGAGAGTGTGGAGAAAGTAACGGGAAAACATCTGATGGAGGGACAGAAACAACAGGTATAGAGTTGGATAAAAATGATTCTTCTGATGTAACTGAGGAGCAGAATAGGAATACAGATACAAATACAGATTTGAGTACAGAAGAACACATAGCGAATGATACGGAAAAAGAAACAGAGGAAGATACAGCACAGCAGGGAAATTATATGAAGATTAGTAGTAAAGAAGGTACATATTTTAAGTACCCAGATACTACTCAGATCAGAGTTGATAATGCAGCATATGACATAAGTGGATATAGTGATGAAGTATCAGGAATGTATGCTGAATTAGTCAATAAGGTAGCAGAGAAGCTTGGAAGTGAGACAAATATCTATTCGCTGCTAATACCCACATCATATAGCATAACATTGCCAGATGACATTAAGAATCAGATTCCGTCATATGTGGAGCAGTCTGAACACATTGATAAGGTATTTAATAAATATTCAAGCAAGGTAATTCAGATAAATTGCTATAATAATTTGATGAAACATAGAGATGAGTATCTGTATTTCAGAACAGATCATCATTGGAACGGACGTGGAGCGTATTATGCCTACGAATCTTTTTGCAAGGTAAAAGGTGTAAAGCCATACAAATTAAAGGAAAGAACAGAAATTGATTTTGATGGTTTTCTTGGTTCATTCTATTCTGGAAATAGAGAAGATAAGAAGCTTTTGCCTGCGGATACAGTAAATGCATATTATCCTCATAGCACATCAACAACAATGGTTTTCTACAATGAGGATGATGTTCCAACGGAATGGTCGATAATTAAGGACGTATCAACTTGGAACTCAGCTTCTAAGTACAGCACCTTTGCCGGTGGAGATAATCCACTTACTAAATATACTAACCCGGAAGTAAAGGACGATTCGGTATGCATAATTATTAATGAATCATATGGAAATGCACTAATACCTTTTCTTATTGATCATTATTCAACTATATATGAAATTGACTTTAGGTATTGGAATGGAAATGTAATAGAATTTGCTAATGAAATACATGCTAATGATGTTATTTTTGCAAATAGTATTGTAATGGTTAGTACCGGTAGTCTCGTGGGTAAAATCAGTAATATAATCAATTAGAAGTGAATAATAATAGGGCTATGGAATTATTGTTTTCCATAGCCCTATTATTATTCTATTTAGCTAACAGCATCATTATCTCGTTGCTACGTGCAATGAATTCCGTCATCTCCTCCGGTGAAAGCTGCTTATGGCTGATAAGTGCCAAATCATAAAGCTGCTTACAGAAAGTAGGAACATTTTCTGAATCCTTGTTCTCAAGAATGAACTTAACAAGTGCGTTGTTAGCATTGAGAACGAGTGTAACATTTGAACCAAACATTGATGGGTCCATTCCTGCCATACCGTACATCTTCATCATGTCCTGCATACGACGTGATTCTTCTGATAAAGTAATCATAGATGAAATAGATTCATTCTTAAGATTCTCAACCTTAACATCAAGCTTATCATTGCCAAGTGCGCTTCTAAATACATCTGTAAGAGTATCAGTTGTCTTCTTGAAATCTTCTTCATTAACTTCAGCATCACTCTTAAATGAGCTATCAAGATCAGCATCAATTCTCATAAACTTAACGCCTTCATTCTTCTGCTCAAGATGTGTGATGAAAGGCTCATCAATGCTATGAGTGAGCAGAATTGCATCAATGCCTTCTTCACGGAACATATTAATGTACTGGCTCTGCTGAATTTCATCTGTTACATAGAATACAGTCTTCTCATGATGCTCCTTGTTCTCTTCAAGACACTCAGGAAGTGTTAAATATTTGCCTTCAAGATTCTTGAATAAAATGTAGTCGTTCATCTTCTCGCAGAACTTTTCATCCTTGAGACATCCATATTTAATAAATGGGCTTATATCATCCCAGAACTTCTCATAGGTCTCTTTGTCTGTCTTGCACATTCCGGAAAGTTTATCAGCAACCTTCTTATTGATGTAATCAGAAATCTTCTTAACAAATCCATCATTCTGAAGTGCACTTCTTGATACATTAAGTGGTAAATCAGGACAGTCGATTACACCCTTGAGAAGAAGCAGAAATTCAGGAATAACTTCCTTGATATTATCAGCGATAAATACCTGGTTGTTATATAATTTGATTGTTCCTTCAATTGAGTCATACTGTGTATTAAGTTTAGGGAAGTAGAGGATACCCTTTAAGTTAAATGGATAATCCATATTGAGGTGTATCCAGAATAAAGGCTCCTTGTAATCGTTAAATACTTTGCGATAGAATTCCTTGTATTCATCATCATTACATTCGTTAGGATGCTTAGTCCAAAGTGGAGTAGTATCATTGAGAGCTACAGGACGTCTTACTATCTTAGTCTTAGTTGTCTCAGGTGAAACTTCGACTGTTTCCTTAGTTCCGTCTTCGTTTTCCTTCTCCTCAGTCTTAGCAGGTTCTACAATTGTCTCAACTACAGTATCTGTATCAAGTACTTCGTCAGGATTGATAGTATCGTACTGTGGCTCAGCATTTGGATTCTCAAGAAAAATTTCAACAGGCATAAATGAACAATACTTGCTTAATACTTCTCTTGCACGGTATTCATTTGCAAATTCAAGACTGTCTTCATTAAGGTAAAGAGTAATCTCTGTACCGACTGTTTCCTTATCACCATCAGTCATGTCAAATTCTGTACCACCATCGCATTCCCAGTGAACAGGCTTAGAACCTTCCTTGAAAGATAATGTATCGATAGTAACCTTGTCAGCTACCATGAATGCTGAGTAAAAGCCAAGTCCAAAGTGACCAATAATCTGATCTTCGTTGGTCTTATCCTTGTACTGAGCAAGGAAAGCCTCAGCACCGGAAAATGCTATCTGGTTGATGTACTCGTTAACTTCGGCGTCTGTCATACCAATACCATTATCGATAAATTTAAGTATCTTATCCTCTGAATTGGCAATAACCTTTATCTCAAACTTGTTATCTTCGGGAATTGAATACTCACCCATCATATCAAGCTTCTTAAGCTTAGTTATGGCATCACAGCCATTAGACACAAGTTCTCTGAAAAAAATGTCATGGTCTGAATATAACCATTTCTTAATAATAGGGAAAATGTTGTCACTGTTAATAGAAAGACTTCCATGTTTTTGTTCCATTTTAAACACTCCTTTTATGTTAATAATATCTGATAATTTTGATTGTAGTACGAGTGTTATTAAATGTCAAGAAAAAATTAGCACTCATTAAAAGAGAGTGCTAATAAGTTTAGAAATATAAGAATCAAATGATTGTTCAAGGGACTTATCAAGAGTGAAAATATTAAGAGAAGTGCCGGTTACATAGGATAAAACATTTTCTTCAAATTTAATATTAATAAATAAACCATTAATGCTGTCAGCACTCAATTCAATATCATTGTCTGTAATAAACTGTGATGTAGCATCCTTAGAAAGACAGAAAATCATTTTGAAAGAAAGGGGAGTTTTATGACCTTTTATGAGGCTGAAACATATAGGCTTAAGAGTTTCCCAGGAGGAAACCTCAGGAGACCCTATAGATTTATATTCTTCTGATGAATAAAACGCTTTCTTAATGTGTCCGTCAATGTGAAATGTATTATAAGTAGTAATGGTTATGTCTGTAGCAAGAAATGAGTCAAAAGTATTTCCAATTAGCAAAGCAGACATAAACTTCTTAACGTCAGTAATATTTTCTGAAACCATAAAAACAATTCCTTTCTTTAAAATAAATCTTTTTTAGAGAATACTAAAGCAACCACCAGACTTAACACGATTGAGATTGCAATGACAATTCCAAAACCGGCAGCGCTTCCTGAGAAAGGCATTCCATTTGTATTAACATTCATACCATAAGCACTGAATATCATTGTAGGAATTGAGAGAACAATTGTAATTGTAGCTAAGAATTTCATTACAATATTAAGGTTGTTAGATATAACAGAAGCAAATGCATCCATCATACCACTTAATATGCCGCTATAAATGTTAGCCATCTCCATAGCCTGCTTATTCTCAATAATAGTATCTTCAAGAAGGTCTGTGTCCTCAGGATATTTCTTAACACTGTCCGTACGCAGAAGCTTCTCAAGAACAATTTCATTTGAACGGAGGGAGGTGGTGAAATATACGAGACTTTTTTCAAGCTCAAGAAGTTCAATAAGTTCTTGATTCTTTGTGGATTTGTGAAGCTTCTTTTCAACATCCTCACTTAATTTGTTGATTGTTCTAAGGGACTGCAAATAAAGAGTTGCATTTCTATATAGAATCTGGAGAATAAATCTTGTCTTCATATGTGTATGGAAGTTACGCATCTTGGATTCAACAAATGTCTGTAAAACAGCAACCTGTTCAAGACATACAGTAATTATTACTTTGCCTGTAACAATGATACCCATTGGAATTGTTACGTACCAGTTCTTACCGTTTCGAACTTCAATGGTTGGAACGTCAACGAGAATAAGTGTATAATTATCCTCTGTCTGAATTCGTGAACGTTCTTCCTCATCCATTGCAGCTTTTAAATCGGCAATATCGATATTGTGGTGGGATGAAACTGATGTCAATTCATCCTCAGATGGGTTGATGAGAGATATCCAGCATCCCTCCTCAGAAGAACTGATTTCTCTGATTACACCATCATAGGTCTTATATATATTAATCATAATAATCTCCATTCCGGAGCATTTTAGCGACGGGGCGAAGTGAAACTCGCATAGATGATTTCTGTTCTGCCATTAAAACTACTTGTGATGCTCCTACGTTAATAATCATTTCAATAAGCTTTTACATAGTATAGCACATGATATAGTTATTGACAAAAAAAAAAACAGTGATATAATTTCTTAATAGTTATTATTATGCTATAATAACAAATAAATTTTACTGGAGGTAAAGGTATGACAGAATTAACATTTAAGTTCAGCAAGTCTGGATTGAAGAAAGCGTTAGCGCTGCTTATGGCAATATGCGTTATCGGAACAACAATCAGTATGGATGTTTATGCTGCACCAAGTAACAGTGTTGGTAGCGAACAGACACCAGATGATGGGCAGACACCAGGAGATGGACAGACACCAGGAGATGGACAGACACCAGGAGATGGACAGACACCAGATGATGGAAAAGAAGAACCAATTGAGGTTGAGAAGGTTACATTATCTAAGACAAGCGTAACATTGTTTATTGGCAGCACTGCTACAATTACTGCAAGCGTATTACCAAGCAATGCTGAGAATACTGATATAACTTGGTCAACAAGTAACAAGAACGTTGCAACTGTATCAGCAGGCAAGATTACTGCTAAGGCAGCAGGTACAGCTGTTATCACAGCTAAGTCAAACAACGGCAAGACAGCTACATGTAAGGTTACAGTTAAGAAGATTGAAGTTACTAAGGTAGCACTTTCAAAAACAAGTGTAGTACTTGCAGCAGGAAAGAATGTAGCACTTAAGGCTACAATAGCTCCATCCAATGCAACAGATAAATATGTTACATGGTCTACTTCAAATAGCAAGATTGCAACTGTTAAGGCAGGTGTTGTTACAGCTAAGAAGTCAGGAACAGCTATTATTACAGCAACAGCCAGCAATGGTAAGAAAGCAACATGTAAGATTGTTGTAGCATCAGTTAAGTTAAATGTAAGCTCAACATCAGTTCAGGTTGGAAAAACTTCATCAGTTGTAAAAATAGCATCTAAATATCCAAGCAATGATACAGTTAAATTATATAGAAGTTCTAATACTAAGATTGTTACTGTAGATGGCAAGGGTAAGATTAAAGGTAAGAAAGTTGGTACTGCAAAAATCACAGTTACAATGAAGAGCGGTGCAACAGCTACATATACTGTAAAGGTTCAGAAGAGCCCTGTTACAGCTAAGAGTCTTAAGTTAAATAAGAAATCAGTAGTTTTAGCTACAGGAAAATCAGTTAAGTTAGAAGTAACAAAAAATCCTATCGCTGCAACTGACAAAATTACATGGACTACTTCAAACAGTAAGATTGCAACAGTTAAGAATGGTGTTGTAAAGGCAAAGAAGGCCGGAACAGTAACAATTACAGCTAAGACATCAAAGGGTGTTAAGGCAACATGTAAGATTGTTGTAGCATCAGTTAAGTTAAATGTAAGCTCAACATCAGTTCAGGTTGGAAAAACTTCATCAGTTGTAAAAATAGCATCTAAATATCCAAGCAATGATACAGTTAAATTATATAGAAGTTCTAATACTAAGATTGTTACTGTAGATGGCAAGGGTAAGATTAAAGGTAAGAAAGTTGGTACTGCAAAAATCACAGTTACAATGAAGAGCGGTGCAACAGCTACATATACTGTAAAGGTTCAGAAGAGCCCTGTTACAGCTAAGAGTCTTAAGTTAAATAAGAAATCAGTAGTTTTAGCTACAGGAAAATCAGTTAAGTTAGAAGTAACAAAAAATCCTATCGCTGCAACTGACAAAATTACATGGACTACTTCAAACAGTAAGATTGCAACAGTTAAGAATGGTGTTGTAAAGGCAAAGAAGGCCGGAACAGTAACAATTACAGCTAAGACATCAAAGGGTGTTAAGGCAACATGTAAGATTGTTGTTCCATCAGTTAAATTAAGTAAAACAAGTGCAACTGTAAAAGTTGGCAAAACAGTTAAGATTAAAGTTAATAAAGTAACAGTAAAGGGTGATAAGGTAGTTTCTTACAAGTCATCTAATTCTAAAGTAGCAACAGTTAAGAACGGTGTTGTTAAGGGAATTAAGAAGGGAACTGCAACAATTACAGTTAAAATGAAGAGTGGAGCAAAGGCTACATTCAAGGTTACAGTAAAAAAGAAATAATATCTCTATCAATTTAAGAGAGCATAATCTGAATCGGGCAGGTTTATCCTGCTCGATTTTTGAGGTGTTATATGAAAAAAAAGAAAAAGAATGTGGATTTGACAGAAATATTTGATATATTGATAACAGGAATAGTACAGATATATGTATATCTGATGATTGGAATCTTTCCACTGTTTTATAAAAATAACTTTATCAACATTGTGTGGGCGAAAAAAAGCTTTTTCGTGTATACAACAATTGCCACTATGGCCATTGTAATACTTTTGGAGATACTTAAGTTTATTGCTGATAAAAAAGCAAGTGTTAAGTTGGTTGTATATAAAACAGATATATTTGCAATTATATTTTTGGCTGCCATTGTAATATCAACGATAAACAGTGGTGACAGCCATGAAGCCTTTTGGGGAACAAGCGGCAGACAGCTTGGCGGATTAGTGATGATGTGCTGCATTGCAGCATACTTTTTAGTATCGCGATTATTTAAGCTTAATCAGTATTTTATATGGATCTTTTTGATTTCAGGAATATTGATATTTGCCCAGGAAATACTTAGTAATTTCCAAATAGATATACTCGGCATGAAAACAAATCTTACCGCATCACAACACAATTATTTTATCAGCACAATGGGGAATATCAATATAAATGCAGGCTTTGATATATTGTTTATGTCCTTTGGATGCGCATTATGTCTTGTGAGTGAAAAAAAGCTTTCAAAAATAATGTATTATGTGTTTATTTTCTTTGGAATGCAGGCAATGGTATGCAGCCGAAGTGACAGTGCGTTTTTGGGAATGGCAGCGATGGTAACAATAATGCTTATTTACTCAATGAAAGAAATCTCTTTATGGAAAACTTTTTTAGAAATTATGCTATGTGCACATATGGGACTTGTTGCTCTGACGGTAATGAAATATTTATTTAAATATAGAATGTACGAATTTGAAAAACTTCAGAATTTCATAACATCACCACAATATCTTGCAGGTGCAATAATTGTGATTACAACAGCATTGGTGTTAACAATGAGATTGAAAAATAAAGTAAATGTTGATAACATACTGAAAATTGCACGAAGAGTCGTAATTATCGCAGTGATTTCGTTGATTGCCGTTGCATTTATAATAATACTGAGAGTAAATATTGACAGTAATTATAAAGGGATATTTAGTGGATTTAAGATAACAAATGAAACAGGAAGTAATAGAGGATACATATGGAAAAGAACAATAGAAGCATATAATGAGATATCCTTTAAGGATAAAATATGTGGAGTTGGGCTTAATAGTTTCTCTGGATTTATAGATAATTATTGTGGTGTCGAAATGAGAGAAATTTACACGACTCCATTTATCGATGCGCATAATGAATTTCTGCAGTTCTTAGTAACGACAGGAATTATTGGAATCATAGGATATTTTGGAATCTATCTCGGTATACTTATTGAATGTGTGAAAAAGTATAGGGATAAGATAAATATGTGGAATACTGTGGCTGGAATAACGCTGTGCGCATATTTAGTTCAGACTATTCCAAACAACCCACAGGTATTTACTACACCATTAATCTTTCTTTTTATAGGAATAATTGAAAATTATAATAGGAGAATTTCATGCCACTGAAATGAAAATATGTATTGACAATATATATATATATATATATATATATATAATACAATTAATGTATTCAGTGGTATGAAGAGATAGATCAGATAGGGAATCCATGATATATAGGGTGGGGAAGAGTATAAAGGAAATAGTTTTATACATAAGAATATTTGATTTAATTGGACATTGCTGGATAGAGTCTGGCAATGTTTTTTTGTGCATAAAAATGAACATTAAGAAGTGTTTGGAAATGGAGGTTGTAATGAATTCAAAGAGAATAGGTTTAGTTATTATTGCATTAATGATTTTGGTAATACTTATATATATTGGAAAAGAAAGTAAAATAATTCAGTTTGGAAATAAGGAAGCTGAGGAAACTTCTACGTCTAATGTTTCAAGCATATATGAAGAAAGCAGTATAAGCAAAGATGCAATATTTGGTCAGGGTGGGAAGCCTGTATTGAATATTAATGAGGTACCGGTTGTTAATCAGAATGATAAAATTATAGTAGATAATGTTGAATATAAGGATGTTAAAATTAGGTTGTTTGATAATTTTGATAATAAAGATGTACCACAATCTGAAATTAGAACGAGGGATGATGGTGATTACTATTTGGAATGGACATGTGTAATAGAAAATCATAGTGGTAGCAGCTATTCAGCATGCATTATAAATGATCGTATTACCTGTAACAGAGAGGAAGATTCAGATTCTTTTGAACCGTTTTGGATATACGAGAATGAAAAGTATCTAGCTGGTAAAAATGCTGATATTTATCTTGATGATAATGAAAGCAAAAGTGTGCGTGTTATCTTTCAAATTGATAAAGATTTGTATGAGAATACTTGGAAAGCAATAAAGAGTACTAAGGACATATATTTGTTTTTTAATCCAAGAGGAGCAAATCATGTTTATAACGATGCACTTTTCGTAAAGCTTATAGATATTAAGAATGAATTGAAGGGAGATTAATATGAGTAATATATTAAAGGTGGAGCTAAGGAGAGCCTTTTGTAATAAAAAGTTTCTTATATCATTATCCTTAGGTATGTCAATTGTAATTATGTTTGCTATACGGTACATTCCTGGCAGTCTCGAGAGAATTGAAATGTCTAGAAGCTACGGAAAAGGAGAATTTGAAGGGCTAGCTTTAGTAAAATGGATTGGGGCTAATAGTTATTCAGCAGAGGGATATCTGTTTTTTCTGATTCTTCCGTTATTGGCAACATTGCCATATGGAACATCATATTTTGAGGATATAAAAGGTGGAGTATACAAAAATATTGTACTTAAAGGTGGAAAGAAACAATATTTTATTTCTA
>CAZBKO010000011.1:34106-34981 GCA_964492545.1 uncultured Lachnospiraceae bacterium | reverse complement strand
TTTTACTTTTCATGTATATCACCTTTCTTTACTTTTTTCTTCATGAACAGACTGCCTATTGCATAACAAATGCTTGAAAAACATATTAATAATCCAAATGAAAATATTAATTTCATTTTAAAGCTATAATCTACACAATACTTTAAAACTATGGTAATAGCACTTAACTGACATAAATACATTGGTAATGTTGCTTTGCCAAGAAAGAAAAAGAATTTGTTTTGAAACATTTTATTTCCGTATGTAACCTCTGAAAATGATAATGTAACCCCAACAAACAATGTAATTAATGCGTAGAATTCATATTCTCTTGGAAGATTTGAAACAATAAATCCAATTGTAAAAGCATAACATAGAGCCTCTATACATGTTAACAATACTTTTGTTTGGACACTTATTTCTCTCTTCTTTTCAGAAATAATTCTACATATTTCATATGCTGTACAGCCTAATGACAATTCAGCAAAAGCTCTAAATACACTCTTATATCCAACTCCCATCCACTGCTTAACACCAGTAAGTCCTTTTGTTGTGTAGTACATGTATCCTAAAATGAATATTGCTAATATCGGTCCAATTACTTTTACAAACATATCATAATGTGTTCTTATGATTGGATAAATAATAAACATGCATAACAGCATTGCTGATATATACCACTCTATGTGGTTAATTCCTCCACTTCCAAATCCACTCATTTCAATTAGAAGGAAGTTCGGTATTGACCCGAACAGCATTCTTATACCTTTTCCTAATTCAGGTTTTTCTACTAAAAATTTTATTATTACAAGCATAATAAATGCAACTACATGATATGGAAAAATAGCCTTGTATTTTCCCCACATGAAAGATAACGTCTCATTGGACAATCTGCT
>CAZBKO010000011.1:20259-34096 GCA_964492545.1 uncultured Lachnospiraceae bacterium | reverse complement strand
TATGCCTTTTTAGCCATTAAGAATCCCGATACTAAAAAGAAAAATTCTACTCCCATTGCACCATGTGCACATTTAGTAAACTCAAAATCAACATTGCTAAACTTTTCAAGTCCTAAATAATACATGTCAAAATGAAATATCAATATAAACACACAAAACATAAATCTGTTAAATTCTATTTTTCCACTTCTCATAATTTTTCAATCCATTCTTTTCTATTGTTCTATTAAATATTGAATCTTATCTACAATTCTGACGCAGGCATTTCCATCATCTATACATCCTTTTTCAGCTAGAAAGCGTGCAATTTCATCTTCATATTTATCCTGATCAAACACCTCTATATCATCAGTCAATTGCTTCATATTATTAGAAACCTGCAATGGTGATTCATCAACAGAATAGTAAAATCCTCTTTTACTCTCAAAATTTTCCATATCTGATACATACAAAAATGCTGGTTTTTTAGTCAGAATGTAGTCTAATATCCAACTGGAATAATCTGTTATTCCTGCATCTGCTGCCAGCATTAATTCCTGAATATCTTCATAATCCGTTACATCTATCATTCCATCAGGTTGTAATTCTTTAAAAATATTGTTAAGACTGTTTACACAATGATGCCTAATTAGTACTATCCATTCTCCACCATATTTTTTACTCAATGCATCTGTTAACTGTTCAACATTTAAGTTATATATACCCTTCTCATTTATTTCTTTGGTTATCTCTGCTTGAGACATAGTTCGCATATCATCCCTAAATGTAGGTGCAAACAGCACAAATTTCTTATTAAAAGGAATACCATATTTAATATGAATTTTCATTTTTATGTGTCTAATCTGTTCATCACCACATTTTATGAGTATATCATTTCGTGCATGTCCCAAACGCAATATTTCTGCCTTTGGCCAATGTGATGAGCGATAAACCTCATCTTCAAATGAACTGTTTGATATTAAAATGTCGTGATTATATGTGAATTTTTCAATTGCCTCTGAATTATCTATTTCTTCAACATCTGCGCCCATTTTTTTAAATCCTAGTGAACCGTGCCAAGTACAGATTCCTATCTGTCCGCTCTTTTTTTCTAATTCATTTTTAAACGAAATAACCCCGTTATCAATAATAATATGTGCTGAAGCAAGTTCCTTTTTTGCAGCATTACTATCACAGGATACAAGTTTTACATTTCGTGGGTATTCATATATATCTTTCTGTTTTGGATCATATAACCAAATTATATCAACATCCAAATTACGTCTTAATAGTTCATTACATATATATTTTGTATTACATGTATATTTATGCTGAAAATTACAAAACACTATTTTTTTAGAATCAATTTCTATCTTATCAAACATCTTTTTCTGACGTTTTATATTCTTTGCTTTCTTATTGTTCCAATTCTGTATTTCACTGTTATTAGGCTTTAATTCAGGTATTTCATCAGCTTGATTTATTCTGTACTGTTTTCCTTCATATTTTCCAACTCTTTCATAGTGAAGCAATGGACATATTCCCTTTTGCTTTACACCTGTATTTAGTTCAAGATATTCTTTTGTTCTAAATAAAGGAGACGGATTCCAATTACGTTTCCATCCAAATAACAAATAATGTTCTGCAGGTGGTATTGTGATTTTTTCTCTTTTTGAATACTGATTAATATACCAATTAGCATCAAAGAATGGTGATTTTGCAATTACTTTAATATCTTTTGTCTCAGTATTGGTAATACAAATATTTTGCCAAATATGGATTTTGACAGTATACTGTAATTATTAATGATTTTTTTACTTTCAACTTCCTTTTCAAAGTCCTTTTCTATCTTTTTCTGCATCCAAAGCATTTGATTATTATTCTCTTCAATAACAGATAATATATCTTTTTCCAATACAGAATCCATCACTTTATAATCCTCGTTTTCCATTTGTTTAATCTCCTTCTAAAAATTACCTTTATTATTCCCTATCTTAGATACCTTAAACTATCATTCTATAATGTATTCGTTTTATATAAGCTTAACCTACTTATGATACGGTTCACCATTTATTATCCTAAATCCACGATATATTTGTTCTAGTAATACAACTCTCATAAGCTGATGAGGAAATGTCATCTTTGAAAAGCTAAGTTTGAAATCAGAACGATTGCTCACTGATTCATGAAGTCCAAGGGAACCGCCTATTACAAATGCAATATTGCTTTTTCCACTAACTGCCAGTTTATTCATTGTATTTGAAAGTTCAACCGAATCTAACATCTTACCATTTATTTCCAATGTGATTACATATGTATCTTCCTTTATGTACTTAAGAATTCTTTCCGCTTCCTTTTTCTTGATGATTGACTCATCTGCTTCAGATGCATTATCAGGTGTCTTTTCATCCTGCAATTCTACTATATCCAGCTTACAGTACCTTGATAATCTTTTAGAATACTCATCAATTGCCATTGTAAAATATTTTTCTTTTATTCTGCCTACGCATATTACCGTAATTCTCTGCATACCTATTCCTCGTAATCAAGGCAGCTTCTGTCACACAGATGACTTCTTACATATTTTCCAGCCTCAACATGGCCTTTGCTAACCTGATAAGCATTTAGTGATTCCACTGATTCATATTCACTTACAAGTGCAATATCCTTATTGCTCGACTGCATATCATTAATTACCACCTTAATTGAAATGATTCCCGGCACTTCATTATTCAATGCCTCAAGAATTTCTTTGACGTGATTGCAGACTTCCATCCTCTTATCTGCATATTCTTCCATTACATTCCACATAACTATATGATGTATCATATTTTCCTCCTAAACGATCAAATATTTTCTATACTATTACATTAACCGGCATTCCTGCCAGATATTTTTCATAATTATCAACTACAATATCGAGTAATCTAAGTCTTGTAGTAACCGGTGCCCATGCAACGTGAGGTGTAATCGTAATATTATTTACACCAAAGAGCACATTATCCTCATTCATTGGTTCCCTCTCTAAAACATCAAGCCCTGCTCCGGATAATATTCCACTTTCCACTGCATATTTAAGTGCACTCTCATCAACTATTGGACCTCTTGCCGTATTAACTAAGTAAGCACCTTTTTTGCATTTATCAAAGGCTGTTTTATTAAACATCTTTTCTGATTGCTCATTAAGCGGACAATGAATCGATATTATGTCTGACTTAGCAAGTAATTCATCAAATGATACACAATTCACATCATTCTTAGGTGTCCTTGTATATACAATAACATTCATTCCAAATGCTTTCGCTATTGTCGCTACTTTCGTGCCAATACTACCATATCCAACAAGCCCTATGGTCTTACCGCACAATTCATCCATTGGATATATAAATGGTGAGAAAGTATCTGCCTTCTTATACTGTCCATCATTTACATAATTCTCATATCTTGACACCTGATTAAAGTGATTAAGAATAAGTGCAAATGTATGTTGTGCAACTGCATCCGTCGAATAACTTCCGGCATTACATACGGTAATATTGTGTTCTTTCGCATATTCTAGCTGCACATTATTATATCCTGTAGCAAATAAACCTATATATTTTAAGTTAGGAGCATTTTTAAGAGTATACTCATTTAGCAGTGTCTTATTACAGAATATTGCATCAGCATCTCTAAAACGCTCTGGTAATTGTTCATATTCAGACAATTCATAATAGCTTACTTCTCCATATTTCTTAAAAATATCAAGAGAAATTGCTCCTCGCGTTATTGTCTTGCAATCTGGTAAAACTATCTTCATATTATCCTCACTTCTGCGTGATTTTGCATAATAATATTAATACACAACCAATATAGTATACCTTAAAAATATTCTTATTTCAACATTGTTGTTTGAACAAAGTATACTTTCGTCCATTCCTGCGGTAGAAACAGTTGATGAGTACAACATTGTTAAGCGTCGAGTTATTTTTATTTGTATTCATCCTCTCCTAGCGTTTTTATTATATAAGAAATTCGAGGAATTTCCTATATATAAAAAAGATGTCGCGCTATATAAACACGACACCTTAATAAAATCTAATTATTTATTTGATAAGAATTCATCAATTCCTCTTGCTCCAGCCTTACCAGCTTCCATAGCAAGAATAACTGTAGCTGCACCAGTAACGGCATCACCACCGGCATAAACACCGTCTTTTGTAGTTTTTCCATTATCTTCCTGTGCAATAATACATTTTCTGTTATTAATCTCAAGACCCTTAGTTGTTGAAGAAATAAGTGGATTTGGAGATGTACCAAGTGACATAATAACTGTATCAAGTTCCATCTCAAATTCTGAATTAGGTACTTCAACTGGACGTCTTCTGCCTGAAGCATCAGCTTCACCAAGTTCCATCTTAACACACTTCATTCCCTTAACCCATCCATTTTCATCTACAACGATTTCAGTTGGATTTGTAAGAAGATCAAAGATTACACCTTCCTGCTTTGCATGATGTACTTCCTCGACTCTTGCTGGAAGCTCTGATTCACTTCTTCTGTACACGATATGTACTTCAGCTCCAAGTCTTAATGCTGTTCTAGCGGCATCCATTGCAACGTTTCCACCACCAACTACAGCGACCTTCTTTCCACCAACGATTGGTGTATCATATTCGTCTTTGAAAGCTTTCATCAAGTTATTTCTTGTTAAATATTCATTTGCTGAGAATACTCCGTTAGCATTCTCACCTGGGATACCCATGAATTTAGGAAGACCTGCACCTGATCCAACAAATACTGCGTCAAATCCTTCTTCATTAAGTAATTCGTCTATTGTTGTAGACTTTCCGATAACTACGTTAGTTTCAATCTTAACGCCTAATTTCTTAACGTTTTCAACTTCGTGTGCAACAACTGTTCCCTTTGGTAAACGGAATTCAGGAATACCATAAACTAAAACTCCGCCTGGCTCATGAAGTGCTTCAAATATTGTAACTTCATATCCTAATTTTGCAAGATCGCCGGCACATGTAAGTCCTGCAGGGCCTGAACCGATAACTGCAACCTTTTTACCATTTGTATTAGCTGGCTTCTCTGGCTCAATACCATTTTCTCTAGACCAGTCAGCTACGAATCTCTCAAGCTTTCCAATTGAAACTGGTTCGCCCTTGATTCCTCTGATACATTTTCCTTCACACTGGCTTTCCTGTGGACATACACGACCACATACAGCTGGTAATGCAGAAGATTTTGCAATAACCTTTGCAGCTTCTTCAATATTACCTTCCTTTACTTCTGCTACAAATGCAGGAATATCAATTGATACTGGACATCCCTTAACACACTGTGCATTCTTACAGTTAAGGCAACGATTAGCCTCTTCCTGTGCTTCTTCCATGTTATATCCTAAACAAACTTCTTCAAAGTTAGTTGCTCTTACCTTTGGATCCTGTTCTCTTACAGGTACTTTCTTTAATACGTCCATTAATTGTCACCTCCGCAGCCTTTTCCATCATGGCCTTTATGTGTATTTCCTTCACGAAGTTTTAATAATGCTCTTCCTTCTTCTGTCTTGTACATTTGCTGACGCTTCATTGCCTCGTCAAAGTTTACTAAATGTCCATCAAATTCTGGTCCATCAACACATGCAAACTTAACTTCACCGCCAACACTTACACGACATGCTCCACACATACCTGTACCGTCAACCATAATTGGGTTTAAGCTGACTACAGTTTTGATTTCTAATTCCTTTGTTAATAAAGCAACAAATTTCATCATAATCATTGGTCCGATAGCTATACATACATCGTACTTATTGCCTTTGTTATTAACAAGGTCCTTAATTACCTCTGTAACCATACCCTTAAATCCGTATGAACCATCATCTGTGGCAATGTATAAATTACCTGCTACTGCCTTCATCTCATCTTCAAGAATTAACAAATCCTTGTTCTTAGCTCCAACGATAACATCACATGATACTCCATTTTCGTGCAGCCACTTAACCTGTGGATATACAGGAGCTGTTCCAACACCACCTGCTACGAATAATATCTTCTTATTCTTTAAATCCTCTATATTCTCTTCAACTAATTCAGAAGGAACTCCAAGTGGACCTGTGAAGTCTCTAAATGAATCTCCAGCCTTAAGCTGTGACATCTTCTCTGTTGATGCTCCAACTATCTGAAATACTATTGTGATTATTCCTTCTTCACGATTATAATCACATATTGTAAGAGGAATTCTCTCTCCTACTTCATCCATCTTTGCTATAATGAACTGTCCAGGCATGCATGATTTTGCAATTCTAGGAGCTTCTACGTCCATTAAAAAGATGTTTGTGGTTAATTCTTTGGCTTTTAAAATTTTGTACATCTTTTTCACCTAACCTTTGCTAATTTACTTTATATGTTCCATCTACAGCACTAACACTTACAATATTACCTGTAACTGTATCTATACCATAAATGTACGTATCAATAACTTTACCGGCTCTACTTTTATAAGTAGCCTCTGTCAAATAGTACTCATTATTATCAATAATGCTTATTTCTTTGTATGAAAATTCCATTAAAGCACCATCAATCATTGCACCACTGTCATCCAAAATGGTGTCATCATCAATGAGTTTCTCTTTTAATAAAGCTAAGGCTTCATCATATGAATAATTTCTATCGACATTATATTTGTATATATTCTCAGTTACATCACTGCTCATTCCTGATTCATCTACAAGAATAACTGAAAATACATTCTTTCCTCGTGGCATATCAATTGGACCTGTGTATTCTGTTGAACTAGTGTCCGGTGTTGAACCGTACTCATCAATTGTATAATAAGCCTTCATTCCATCGGGAACTTCTACCTTTATCTGTGTTGCCTCGTCATATGTTCCACTTGATGGTGTGACCTCTGGTGCATCAATTGATTCAAGCTTAACAGTGTAATTGGCAGTTGTAATATCACTTGTATTACCATCCTCGTCAATTGCCACAGCTTTAATCACTATGGTGCCCTGCTCTTTGATGTCGATTGCCTGTGTATATTCTGTGCTTGTCTTGTCTGGCTGTGAACCATCAACTGTATAATATACCTTTGAGCCTTCATCATAATCAATCTCTACGGTAAAGTACTTATCATACTCACCATCTTCTACAGAAAACTTAGGAGCACTAATACTGCTGATTCCCAGTTTATCTCCTATAGTGGTTCCAACTAAAGACTCTTTAAACTCTGTAAGCTCTGTATCCATTTTAGCTTTTTCATATAAAGATATCAAATCTTCATAATACTCAGCATTCTCACTATCCAAATCTATTAATGTCTTGAGTAAATCAATACATTCATCTATCTCAGATTCTGATAAATTCTTAAATCCTTTTTTCATATAGGTGTCATACAATGACTTATTGGCACTTATGTTCTCATCATCGGTATCTGCAAGACTTATTGCTTTTTGGAAGGAATTGATAGCACTGTCATATTCTTTTGCAGAATAGAAAGCTACACCTTCATTATAAATATCCGCAAACTTTTCCTTAGAATCTCCCTTGTTACTCATAACAATAACAACTGTGACGGCTATGGCTATAATTACCGCTATAGTTCCACATATAATGCCAATCTTAATCTTCTTTTCTCTTTTTTTCTTGGCATTGTTCTTGTTCTTGTTAGCATTATCATTCTTCATGGCATTAACCTGATAATCATCACGCTGTACCTTCTTAACATTCTGTTGTTTCTTCTGTCGTGCATCATGTTCCCTTGCCATCTCAACAAGTTCCAGGCTGTCGTCCTTAATGTCAGGTATATTAATGTCATCAGACATATCAATGGTTGTGTCTCTGAGATAATCTTCATCCTCAAAATCAGAAATGATTTTCGTTGGTTCTGAAACTTCTTCTTCAGACTCATCTATCTCATTCATTAGTTCACCTACATTGTTAGCTAACTCTTCTTCTATAAGATTCAAATCCGGTATAATCTGTATAGGGTTACCACACTTCATACAAAATGCCTGCTTTTCATCGCATTCTTCTCCACATTTACTGCACTTCATATTGTTTACCTCCTAATAAATATATCATATACATTTTAACTATAGTTCATATCAAAAATATATACTTGTATTCATAATTAATATACTTAGAAAATTCGTTTCAGGTATGCTTCCCCAAAACGAACTTTCTACGATTATATCATATTTTTATCTATTTACAATAGAATTTATTTTTGTTAACTTTCTTGTAACATTAGCTATTATTAGAATTGCAATATGTAATACAATTGCAATTACCGGTCCATATCCAACCATTCCAACTGCATCATACTGTTCTGATACATAATATTGGAAGAATAATACTATTGATGTAGCCTCTGCAACTATTGCAATTACAGATGTAAACATTGTAAATACATATCCGCCTCTGCTTCTCCATAGTATTGTAACAAAGAACTGTATTAGGGCTACCGCTACCGCTATTATCATAGCTGCAACACTGACTATTACAAAGTTCTTCATATTTTGTTCAAAATCGCCAAAATCATTAATCATTTTGAAGATATCTGTTCCCTTTATATAATCCCATGATTCTGTAGCGTTTACAAAGGACTCTTCATAATGAACTATAAACATATCTACCAGCATTGTGGCACCTGCAATTACTGAAAATAGAATTGTCAATAATCCAAGTGAAAATTTGATACTCTTAAATCCTTTTACTTTTATTGCAGTATTGTTATCCTGATTCTGTGTCTGTATAGGCATCTGCGTCTGTATCGGTTCTGCTGTCTGAACAGGTGCCTGTACAGGAATCTGTTCTGGAATTGTGTTTACCTGTTCTGTCGGTACTTCTACCTTATAGTCCACAAATTGAGTAGGCTGTTCTTCTACCGGCTGCTCTTCTATTGCAGGTTCTTCCACTGCAGGTTCAGGCGTTTCTAAGCTTTCCACCTGCTGTTCCATTCCGGTTTCCTCAATCTCTGGTTCCTTCTCCGGTCCTTCCTCGAATGTAGATTCTTCTACTACGGGCTCTTCCATTACAGGCTCTTCTACTACAGATTTTTCTACTACAGGTTCTTCTACTACAGGCTCTTCTTGTCTTATTTCATCAATAGGCTGCGCTTCAAAAGAATTCGGTGCCGCTTGCTCTATTTCATTTTCTTCCTGTGTTGAAGCTGTCTGAATATCATTAATATTGACTAACACGCTTCCGCACTTAATACAAAACTTAGCCTCGTCTTCATTTTTCTGTCCACATTTAGTACAAAACATAATTATCTATTCCTTTCTTCATTTGACAATATACTATCACATTAATCTATTTTTTCATAGTCACAACTCTTATTCTGCAATATAAAGTTTTTCCATTTGCCTTAGCAGTAATTGTTGCTAAGCCAGCCATCTTCGCTGTTATCATTCCGCCAGAAGATACTGTTGCCACTCTCTTGTTGCTTGTGTACCATCTGATTGTTCCTGATGAACCAAATACGTCAAGATCAAATGTATCGTATTGTTCGAGTGTAATTCTCGTTGAGTTAAGTGCTAATACTGTAACCTCACATGCTGCTGATTCAACTCCACTTACTGTTGAAACGGCATATATCTGTGCTGTTCCCTGTCCTTTAGCAACAACCTTACCACTTTTTGAAACTGTAGCTACTGAGGTATCGCTTGAATACCACTTATATGATTCCGTAGAGTTTGAAGGGCTGACTCTTGCACTAAGTGTCCTTGACTGTCCTCTAAGCATTGTCATATTGCTTGCATTGATCCTGATAGCAGATGTCTCTACTACCTGTCTTACTACAACGTAGCAATTACCCTTAACCTTATTTCCATCCTTTGATGTTGCCGATATTGTACATGAACCCGGGCTGACTGCTGTAATTCTACCGGATGAATCAACTGTTGCCACTGATTTATCGGAGCTCTTCCATGTAATACCCTTAACGCTGGCATTAGATGGCGTTACAGTTGCCTTTAACTGCTTACTCTTACCTTCTAGCAGTGTCACTCTTGATGGAGATATTTTAACCTTCTTAACAGGTCTTATAACCCTGATTCTAAATCTGGCGTATTTCCCACTTCCATCTGTTGCCCTTGCATATACATATGCCGTTCCATATCCAACTGCTGTAATACGTCCTGTTTTGCTGTTTACCTTTAAAACTTTTGTATTGCTTGAAGTCCATCTTAGCACTTTATTTGATGCACTTGTTCTTGTTACAGTAGCTGTTAAATATTTGCTTTTTTTGTAATTCAAATAATGGCTGTTTCCAGATAATTTAACTGAAGATACTTTTTCTTTTACTGTTACCTTACATCTGGAAATGAATCCACCTTCAACTGTTTTTGCATATATATAAGCGGTACCACCCTTTTTACCTGTGACAACACCATCACTGCTTACTGATGCAACTGACGCATCACTTGAATAATATGTAACTCTTTTATTGTATGCATTAGAAGGTTTGACTGTTGCTCTCAGCATAAATGTATCATCTTTATTGATTGTTCTATTTTCATAATTAAGTGATACCCCGGTTACATCATTCACAACCGTAATCATAAACTGTGTCAGGACCTTGCTGCTTCCAACACTTGTTACTGTTATTGTTGAATTACCTGCATTTACCGCACTGGCTTCACCTGTTGCCGAATCAACAGCTACATTTGTTGTATTGCTTGACTTCCAAGTTACAGCTTTGTTGCTTGCATCTGATGGGAGAATTGTAATGTACTTATTAAGGTCTAATTTCGCACCTTTTCTCATCGTTATAGGTACATTATGTGCCTCTATACTTGTTACAGGCTGAGTGACCGTTACAATACACTGTGCTTCTATTGAACCATCATCTGCCGATTCTGCCACAAGTGTACATTTACCACTTCCAATTGCCTCAAAATTAGCTTCTGTATTATTATTGTTATCAACCTTTTTGATTACGTTCTGAGCATCAGCAGGAATTTTCCACACTATATTCTTATTGGAAGCATCCTCCGGTGAAATAGTTGCATATAATGTAAATGTATCACCCACTTCTTTTGAAAGTGTTTCTGTATTAAGAGTTACACCTGTTACAGGCTGCTTAATACTGAAAAGACAATTATCTGATTCGTTCATATTCTCCGCATTAAGACCACGTGTTGTAACTCGAATTGTTACCATTCCAGGCTTTATAAATGTTACAAGACCATTTTCATTAACGATAGCCACAGATTCATCATCACTTGTCCATTTTACTTCCTTGTTAACACCATCCTCATCAGGTGTTACTGTACATGATAACTGATACTGTCCGACTGAAAACTGTGTCTGTACATTATGAATGGAAAGTTCAACCTGCTCAACCGGTACGGTTACAGTTACTATACACGAAGCAACGTGCATTCCGTCCTCTGATATTACAGTGATTACTGTCTGACCACCGCCAACTGCCTCAACAATACCAGTCTGTGTTACAGTTGCAATATTCTCATCACTCGAATACCATTTTACATTTCTGTTGTCAGGGATTTCCGGTGTAAATCTAAGTGTAAGCTGTCTTGACTGCCCTTTATTTAAATCGAGTCTTGATTCAATTGAAACACCCTCGACCGGAAGTCTTACAGTTACTACGCAGGTTGCTTTTCTCTCAACACCATTCACATTTTGAGTTGCTGTAATTGTTGCCTGGCCTTTTGATAATGCTGTCACATGAGCTGTGAAGCTGTCTTCAGCATCCGCCTCAACACTTACCACGCCTTCGTTGCTTGAATGCCATGTTATGTTGGCAGTGCTGTCTGTAGCATGAGCTGTCAGTGTAAATTCATCACCTGCGTTTGCTGAGTGTTCTGTTTCACTTAGGGAGAATTTATCAGCTATTGTAATTGTGATTTCCGCCGTCTGTATATCTGTCGTACCAAATAATGTTTCATTATAGACACTGGCTCTGATTTTGACTGTTCCCTTTTTCTTAGTTGTTACAACACCACTCGAATTAACTTCAGCTATAGATGTATCTTCTGATATCCAGTTTATTCCACTTGTATAGCTTCCACCGATATTAGTTGTCAAATTCAGTATATCTCCAACTACTACATTTGAATAGCTGCTTACAATCTCAAGTCCAACATTAACATCAAGAGTTCTTCTTGTTATCTTGCTATACCACTCATTATCGCTTGATACTGAATATATGTAAATCTGTGCCATACCAGCGCTGCGTCCTCTTGCCACACCCTCTGATGTAACTGTTACTATATTGGGGTCAGATGATTCATAATAAATATGTCCGCCTGAATTAGTTTTAATAGTATAATTAGCATTGTATGGAATCTTTACATTAGTTGATGTTTCTGTAAATCTTGCATTAACTACAATGTCAAAGCTGGCTGATATACTTCCGTCAGGTTCCTGACATGTAATTGTCGCAATACCACCACCTTTAAAATCCAAAATACCCTTTCCTGCTGCACCTGCGCTTACAGATACAACCGACGGATTGTTCGAATACCATAAAAGATCATGATTGGAATTAGTATTGACTGTATAATTAGGATCACTATCTTCAAAAACGTTAGAAGGTGCATTAGTAACTCTAAGATTAACAGTTATTGTCTTCTGTGCAGTAACTGTAGCTGTGTGTCCCGCACCATCACTATATGAATATGTGGCTGTGATAGTTGCCGTACCAGCTCCAACCGGCTGAAGGATAATATTACTTGTCACCCCTGATGTTGAAGGGTTACGTGCCAATATAACTGTCTGGTCAGAAGATGTCCATGTAATCTTATTATCACCTGTTAAATCAAGTTCTGCTCCATCTTGAAATGCATTGGCGCTCCAGGTAACAGGATTGCTTCCCACCTCCCATATTACAGACTCATCAATATTGTCTCCAAATATTATTACGCTAATACTTCCGGCCGCCGAAAGCCTAACCATAAATGTTGTGGATAGAAGAACAACAGCAAGCAGTAATATTTTCCAGTATTTATATATTTTTCTCATATATCCTCCTAAATTTATCATATATCATAATTATCCATTATAGCATAGTATACCTTATAGATAAATATCGGCATTTAGTAATTAAAACATTATATTCATATGTCAAAAAAAGTTCTGCCTATGAAAATCTCCAAAAGCAGAACTCAAATTTTGTTAATATATTACTTAATCTTCGTCTTCCTCTTCAGGCATATCCCAATTATGATATACTGCCTGTACATCATCATCTTCATCAAGTAAATCAAGCAAACGTGTCATTTTCTTAATATCATTCTCATCAGTCAGGTCAACCCATGTTTGTGGAATCATAGTAACTTCCGCTTCGACCATAGGTACACCGGCCTGCTCAAGTGCTTCTCTCACTGCACTGAAATCTTCTGGTGCTGTAATGATTTCATAGCTGTCATCTTCCTCTGCGAAATCTTCTGCGCCTGCATCAACAGCTGTCATCATAAGCTCATCTGCATCGCCCTCGAACTCGTCTTTTCCAACAACAATCTGACCCCTTTTGTCAAACATAAATGATACACAACCCTGTGTTCCAATATTTCCATTTCCTTTTGTAAATGCATTTCTAACATTAGATGCAGTTCTGTTCTTATTATCTGTAAGTGCGTCTACTATTATAGCAGTTCCATTAGGACCATATCCCTCATATGTAACTGTAACATAATTAACTGAATTAGCATCACCTGCTGCCTTCTTAATACCTCTGTCAATTGTATCATTTGGCATATTGTTGGCTTTTGCCTTGGCAATTACATCACGAAGTCTGCTGTTGTTTACAGGATCAGCTCCACCTTCCTTAACAGCTACTGCAATTTCTCTTCCGATTATGGTAAATACTTTACCTTTTGCAGCATCGTTTTTCTCCTTTT
>CAZBKO010000011.1:13708-20249 GCA_964492545.1 uncultured Lachnospiraceae bacterium | reverse complement strand
AATGTCCTGACATAACTAAACTCCTTTACTGTTCATTGTTTTCTTCTATTATTTCGTTATCTTGTGATACTTCATCTATTTCATCGACAGGCATTGTTAACTGCACCTTTGAAATCATTTTATTGTGAATCTCTAAGACTTTAAATGAATAACCATCTATATCAAGCTCAGGGCGTTCATCATCATTAAGTATTCTGTCCAAACGGGAAATCAAATAACCATTTATTGTATCGTAATCATCATCCTCTATGGAAATACCAAGCTTGTCACTGAGCTCTTCAAGAGTTGTCATACCATTTACTATGTATGTATTCTCCTCTTTCTTAACGATGTTTTCCTCTTCCTCATCATATTCATCCTGAATATTTCCAACTATCTCTTCTAATATATCTTCCATTGCAACAATTCCTGATGTTTGTCCATATTCGTCAATTACTATCTGCATATGAAGCTTCTCAGACTGCATTACCTTAAATACAGTGTTAATATTTCTTGTTTCCGGAATGAACTCTGCTTTTCTGATAAGTCCGGGAATATCAATCAATCTCCAATTATCATGTTCTCCATTTTCATGGATTATCATGGTATCTTTAAGATGAATTATTCCGACAATATTATCAATATCTCCCTCATAAACAGGAAATCTCGAATAATTCTCTGCCAGCATAAATGTTACCGTATCTATAAGAGATTTCGTTCCATCAACTGCAATTATATTCGTACGATGAGTCATAATATCCTTGACTTCTTTATCATCAAATTCAAATATATTGGTTATCATCTCAGCTTCACTTGTAAGGATACTTCCCTGTTCATGACCTTCGTTAACCATACTTACAATATCTTCTTCTGTAACGCTGTCTTCATTAGCATTTGGATCTATTCCAAATATTCTTAATATCAAATTCACAATTTTCTTAACAGTAAATGTAACCGGTGTTAAGATTACCATTATTAAGTATGCTATTGAGTATAATGAAAATGCCCACTTCTCAGCATATCTGCTTCCAAGCTTCTTAGGAATGAGCACTCCGAACGCTATAATTATCCATACAAATACAATAGCCATCATAATAGCACATACTGCGTAAATTACTGCATCAAGATTATATATGTCCATCGCATCCTGCGTGTAACTCATCAAATGTCTTGCAAGTATTCTAACTTCGTATACACCTGCAAACATTGACATAAACATTGTTACCACATGCACGGTTAAAATAAATTTATCAGGATTATCAATTATGTTTTCTAACTTTCCTGCTTTGTTCTTGTGCTTATCATCGTAATCTTCTATTGCTTTAAGGCTTATATTCTGTATTGAAGCACTAAAGCCATATAAAACAGCACTAATAATAAGAAATATCAAAAAAATTGTCAAACCTATAATCGGGCTACTCCCGTCATCCATAAATCAAAACTCCTTTAAAATGATTATCGGTACAGTGCACCACACAAAAATATATCATTTTATTACAGATTAGTCAAATATTTTATGTATTTAACTCCAGACTAATCAAAAGTGCAATGTCCACTTTATCAATTATTTCTCCATCTAAATGACATACCTTGTCTTTTAATCTTTTTTTATCAATAGTTCGCAGCTGCTCTAACAAAATAACTGAATCCTTTATTATGTCGTATTTCTTTGAATCCAATTCCACATGTGTAGGCAATTTTGCCTTGTTCATTTTGGACGTTATGGCTGCGCATATCACAGTTGGACTATGCTTATTTCCTGTATCGTTCTGAATAATAAGCACCGGCCTGATTCCACCTTGTTCAGAACCTATTACCGGCCTCAAGTCTGCATAAAATATATCGCCTCTTCGAATATTCAAATCATTCACACTCCAAATATTTTTTATTATATTCTTTCCATGTTTAAAGTGTGTATTCTTATAAAAGCAGGAATTCTATCGACTTATTTCAACATTATAATCATCCGAAAAATAATCCTTAGTACCAACCAGCTTATCATTATATATATATACTCTCGGCATTCGCTTGCTAATGTCGCATACAATCTCATAATTAAATGTATCAGCCAGCTTTCCCATTTCTTCTGCTGATATTTCTTCATCACCATCTCTGCCTATCAGTGTTACTTCATCATCTATCTTAACATTTGGAATACCTGATACATCCACCATAAACTGGTCCATGCATACTCTTCCAATTATGTTAGCCCTTTTTCCATTTATTAGTACATATCCTTTATTTGAAAGGCTTCGTCTATAACCATCACCATATCCAATTGGTATTGTTGCTATTCTCATTGATTTATCAGCAACAAAGGTTGCACCATAGCTGACACCTGTACCTGCCTCAATGTCCTTCACAAATATTACATGACTTTTCCATTCAAGTGCAGGAGTAAGTTTCACAGCGTCCTTATCAACTTCATCTGATGGCATAAGTCCATAAAGTGCAATTCCTGCCCTTACATTTCCCAGATTAACATTGTCCATCTCCATAATCGCTGCACTGTTAGAGCAATGCTTAACCGGTATTGTAAGCCCCCTTGCCTCTATCTTATCAATTATATTTACAAATCTGTCATATTGTTTTAGTGCTCTTGATTTATCATATTCATCCGCTGCGTAAAAATGTGTAAATATTCCCTCTACACATATTCCTTCCATTCTGCTTATCTCAATGATTTTATCAACAGTTTCGTCATTATCCTTAAATCCTATTCTACTCATTCCTGTATCAATTTTTATATGAATGTATGCTGTTTTATTAAGCTTCGTTGCCATTCCTGATAACTGTTTTGCTGTCTCCATATCAAAAACCGTACATCTTATTTCATTTTCTATAAGTCTTTGAAACTGACTATGATGCGTGTAGCCTATGACATACACAGGCTTTGTGATTCCATGTCTTCTTACATTAATAGCTTCATCTATTGTGGCAACAGCAAATGCTGAAACTAATTCATCAATAGTTCTGGCAATTGGTACAGCTCCATGACCATATCCATCTGTTTTGACTACCGCTATTACATTTGTTCCCTGTCTTGTATTATTCTTTAAATTCACTATATTATTATATACAGCATTAAGATTAATTGTTACATATCCCCTGTCGTATTTATCCGGTATCATCATTTTCTGCTATCCTCCACTTGTTTTGTTATTATTGAAATACATTCAATTGTATCAAGAGGTGACATTGAATATCTGCCTAATCTTTTTGCAGCTTCATCTCCCGAAAGACCATGTAAGTATACACCTAATACACCACTTTCGTAAATACCTGTTTTCTGTGCAAGCAGTCCCGCAATAATTCCCGCCAAAACATCACCTGAACCTGCTTTTGCCATGCCGCAATTACCCGATGTATTAATAGCTGTTATAATGCCATTGCTGATTATTGTCCTTGTGTCTTTAAGCACACAGGTAACTCCATATTCGGCAGCAAATTTTTGACATACACCAATAATATCATCTGATATTTCATCAATGGAAATAGTCATCAATCTTGACATTTCACCTAAATGAGGTGTGATAATCACATTCTTGTCCTTAATCATTTCAAGGAGTTTTCTTTCCTTTGATATTACATTAAGTGCATCCGCATCAATCACTGTAGGCTTGTCCGTACTCACAGCTATTGTAACAAGCTCAGTCGCTGTTATATTAGTCGAAAGTCCCGGGCCAATAAGCACTACATCTCCCCACATTATCTCTTCTCTTATATGTTCAAAATGCATATTCTGATATGTGCATAAAATTGCTTCCGGCACTGTGGTCTGAATTATCTCTCTATTTTCTTCACAGGTGATTATTTTCACAAGACCTGCTCCCATTGCGTAGCAAGCTCTCGAAGCCATAACTGCTGCCCCGCACATATTCTTACTTCCTGCAATAATAACCACTTTACCATATGTGCCTTTATTGGAGTATGGTTCTCTCACAGGCAGAAAATTCAATACCTCGTTATCAGTATAGAATATATTGTTACTGTGGATTTCTGTATATGCTCTTTCAGGAAATCCTATGTCTTTGGTTATTATTTCCCCGCTCACTCCGGTTCCCGGATAGAGCAATAATCCAAGCTTCATAGTTCCAAAGGTTATTGTTTTCTGAGAAATAAATGATGTTCCAAGGATTTTACCTGTGGTGCAGTCAACACCTGATGGACAATCAACAGCTATTTTTACTCCATCCATATTATTTAATCTGTTTATTATGTCAGCATATCGTCCTTTAATTTCTCTTGAAAGTCCAATTCCAAATACAGCATCTACTATACAGTCATACTTATTTTCAATCTCTGTAACAAATTGTACATCATATAATTGTAGCTGTTTTAGCTGATATTTATATCCTTCACTGCATTTTTGAAAATCATTTTCGCACAAAAATACATCAACATGATAATCTTTTGCAAGCATTCTGGCTATGGCAAGACCATCTCCGCCATTATTCCCACTTCCACACACAACCAAAATATTATCATTATCATGAACAATGTTTCGTATTTCATCGCACACTGACATTGCAGCTCTTTCCATTAATACAAGCGCATTCACCCCAAGATTATTAATTGAAAATGCATCAACTCTGCCTGCTTCAATTCCTGTAAGTACTACTTTCATAAAATCCCTCTTTTCTAATAGTTCTCATTATTATATGTATCACATTCTTTTTAAAATAAAAAGAACCCCGAAAGGCTCTTTTATCAGTTCTTATGTCTTATATCAAATGCTTCCATAAATTTCGGGCCCAGCATATCATGAAGATATGTATACATTTTTTCGTTGATTTCTTCTTTTTCCTGTTTGATAAGTATTCTCTTCTTAAGCTCAATTCTTGTCTTATCAATCCATGCATTAAGCTCAAGCAAATCATTTTCATTCTGCTTAATTCTATCATAACAGTTCTCAGCTGTGGCAATCATAAGTGATTCATTAGTCTGCCTTATTTCTCTCGGCATATCATCCTGTTCCTGCTCACAATTCTCAAGCTTCTCATTAATATCTTCTATTAGCTTTCTGCTTTTATCAAGCTTCTTCTGTCTAATAATCTCTTTTCGTCCATCAGAAACCTCATCCATATTCTGAACAATTTCCTTCATAAGCTTTTTCTTGAGCTTCTGAAGTTCCTTAAATTCATTGGTAATCTTACCCTGTTTCTTAAGATTATCGTTGAGTTCTTCCTCCAGCTTTTTAATGTATTGAGGCTTATCACCATTTTCAAATACTTGATGCCATCTGTTATCAAGAGTTAATAATGGCAGCTTTCTATGATGAATTATCTCTTCGTAATCAATATTCTTCTTAGAATCCTTCTTGGCCAATATTTATCACCGCACTTCCATACTTGTAAGTTTATAAGAAAGTCTCATAAGACTTTCTGACAAATGAACATTCTCCACTATTACTCCATCACATAAATTAAGGTCTGTATGTGCGAAATTCCAAAATGCTTTCACACCGCAATCTACAAGTCGCTTAGCTATATCGCCTGCGTATTCCTTAGGTATGGCAATGGCGGCAATATCTATATCATTTGCCTTTACCACTTCCTCAAGCTTATCAAGACTCAATATCTTAGCGCCTCTTACTTCCTTACCCTGAAGCTCCTCGTTTGAATCAAAAAGTGCTGTAACTATAAATCCTCGCTTTTCAAAATTACTATAGTTAGCTATTGCCTGACCAAGATTACCCGCACCTATTATTATAATATGATGTTGTCTGTCAACGCCAAGGATTTTTCCAATTTCATCGTATAAATACTGTACATTATATCCATATCCCTGTTGTCCAAAGCCACCAAAGTTATTAAGATCCTGTCTAATCTGAGAAGCTGTAACATTCATTCTGCTGCTTAACTCATTAGATGATATTCTCTCAACCCCACCTTCGATTAATTCACCTAAATATCTGTAATATCTTGGTAATCTCTTAATAACTGCTGCGGATATATCGCCTTTCATCAAAAACACCTTCCTTACTCAAACGCATTAATATGTATATTATATAAGAGTAAGTAAAGATTGTCAAATTTTAAACAAACTTTTTTCACTTGTTTACTTTAAAGCATTATAGTGTTGACACGCTTCAATATATGAAGTAGAATTATCATAATATTTTACATGGAGGAAACTTTGCATGATTAACGAAGAAAGTGACTTTACAGTAGGCTTTATTGGAATTGGTCTTATTGGCGGTTCTATTGCCAAGCGGCTCAGACAAAAGTTCAAAAACATTAACATAATTGCATATAACAGAAGTCCTGCTCCTCTTGAACAGGCGGTATTTGAGGGTGTTGTCACAACAGCTGCCACCTCCATAGACGATACTTTTAAAAAGTGTGACTTTATTTTTTTATGCACACCTGTGGAATATAACGCTTATTATCTTGAAATACTTAAAGAGCATATATCACCTAAATGTATTATAACTGATGTAGGAAGCGTCAAATCCAATATTCACAAGGCCGTTCGTGACCTTGGTCTTGAAAAACAGTTTATCGGCGGACATCCTATGGCAGGTTCGGAAAAGACAGGATATGCCAACTCCTCCTCATTC
>CAZBKO010000011.1:0-13697 GCA_964492545.1 uncultured Lachnospiraceae bacterium | reverse complement strand
TAAAGAAATCGACCTTAACAATCTGCTCACATTAATAAATTCAACTGGTGCAATTGCAGTGGTGTTGGATTACAGACAACATGATTATGTGGTTGCTGCCATAAGTCATCTGCCTCATTTAATCGCCTCAAGTCTTGTCAACCTTGTGAAGGATTCTGATGATGAGGCTGAACATATGAAGCGCATTGCAGCCGGTGGATTTAAAGATATCACACGCATTGCCTCTTCTTCTCCTGAGATGTGGCAGCAGATTTGTGATACTAATTCAGATAATATTGTAACACTTTTAGATAAATACATTGAATCCTTACAGGATATAAGAAATAATCTGTCTGAAAACTGCGAAGATTATATTTATAATATGTTTGAAAAAAGCCGCGAATATCGAAACTCATTTTCTGATAACATATCCGGCCCAATCAGGAAAATTCCATATCTTTGCTGTGATATTATCGATGAAGCCGGTGCTATTTCATCTGTTGCACTGTTGCTGGCTAATAACAGAATTAACATCAAAAATATCGGAATTATTCATAACAGAGAATATGAGAATGGAGTACTGAAAATTATTTTTACAAATAATGATGATGTACAATTGGCAGGTGAGGTATTGACTCATCACGGATACACAGTATATTACAGTAAATAACACATTGGAGGACAATATGATTTTTAGAAAAGTTAATTCACTCAAAGGAGAGCTTACAATCCCAGGTGACAAGTCTATATCTCACAGAGCTATAATGCTTGGTGCAATCGCCGAAGGTACAACGACCATAAGCAATTTTTTAAGCGGTGCTGATTGCCTGTCAACAATACAATGCTTTAGGCAAATGGGAATTACAATTGAAAAAAATGAATCTTCCGTAGTTGTGCATGGCAAAGGACTTCACGGGCTTTCAAAGCCTGAAGGTACTCTTGATGTTGGAAACAGTGGCACTACCACAAGACTTATGTCCGGTATATTAAGTGCACAAAGCTTTACATCTTTAGTAAATGGTGATGCTTCAATTCAAAAGCGTCCAATGAATAGAATTATTACCCCGCTTTCACTTATGGGGGCGGACATAACAAGTATCAATAATAATTGTGCACCTTTGCAAATCAACGGAGCAAAGCTTCATGGTATTAACTATATGTCGCCGGTAGCCTCAGCTCAGGTAAAATCAGCAATACTTCTTGCAGGACTTTACGCTGATTCAGATACAACCGTGACTGAGCCATACCTAAGCCGTAACCACTCAGAGCTTATGCTTAAGCATTCCGGTGTGAATATACATACAGATAATACTACAATCACAATTTCACCTGCTTCAAGACTAAATGCCATGGAAATAAATGTACCTGGTGACATATCTTCCGCTGCTTACTTTATTGTTGCAGGGCTAATCACGCCAAACTCTGAAATACTAATTAAAAATGTCGGTATAAATAAAACAAGAGATGGTATTATCAAGGTTGCAAAATCCATGGGTGGAAATATATCATTGCTTAACTGTCATAATGAAGCTGGTGAGGATGTTGCTGATGTTCTTGTGAAAACAAGTGAGCTTCATGGTATTGACATAGGTGGAGCGATTATCCCTACCCTAATTGATGAGCTTCCTATTATTGCAGTAATGGCCTGCTATGCAAATGGTCAGACCGTGATTAAAGATGCGCAGGAGCTTAAGGTAAAAGAGTCCAACAGAATAGATGTTATGGTCAATAATCTCTCAAAAATGAATGCTGATGTCACTGCTACTGATGACGGAATGATAATCAATGGTGGCAGGGAACTAGTCGGTGCAGTGATTGACTCGAAGCTTGATCATCGTATAGCAATGTCCTTTGCCATAGCAGGCATTAATTCTGCCAAAGCTACCACAATAGAAGGGGCTGAATGTGTCAACATCTCATATCCAACCTTCTATGATGATTTACATAAATTATATGCCTAAACATTAAAAAGATAAAAGCGCTGCAGGTTGCAAAACCCACAGCGCTTTCTATTACTATGTATTAATCATTCTCATGAACCATATCATATATCTGAATCTTTAGCTGGTCTGCTGGAAGTATTCCAACAAATCTGCATCCATATAAAGTTGGTCCATCTCCCAGGTTCTCCATTCTAACAATTTCCAGAACTACCTGAAATGATTCCTTGGTCCACAAAATAATGTTTGCATCAAAGAAACTATTTAACTCCAGCTTCTCCTCACTTCTAAATGCAAGTCCATCCTTTGAAATATTAACAACTTCCACATCCATCTGATTCTTAGTCATATTGCCTGCGAGAACTCCTGACTTAAACTCATTAACCTTGATACTTACATCAATATCCATTCTCTTTGATTTTCTTCTTTCTGGCATAATAAAACCTCCCTTTATTATTTAATAAGCATTGCATCCCCAAAACTAAAAAATCTATATTTTTCTTTGACAGCAATACTATATGCTTCCATAATCTTATCTCTTCCGGCAAGTGCTGATACCAGCATTAGCAATGTTGATTCGGGAAGATGAAAATTAGTTATCAGCGCATCAATAATCTTAAATTCATAACCTGGGTAAATAAATATTTGTGTATTACCGCTTGTTGCCTGAATTCGACCATCCTTGGCTGCGGACTCCAAGGTTCTTACGCTTGTTGTTCCAACAGCAATAACTCTATTTCCATTATCTTTAGCATTATTAATCTTATCAGCTTCGCTCTGCTCTATGCAAAAATACTCCGAATGCATATGATGTTCCAAAATGTTATCTACCTTGACAGGTCTGAATGTTCCAAGGCCAACATGCAATGTTACATGCGCCACAACAATACCTTTTTCTTCTATCTTCTTAAGAAGCTCCCTGGTAAAATGCAAACCGGCTGTAGGAGCTGCCGCCGAGCCTTCATGTACTGCATACACTGTCTGATATCTGTTCTTATCCTTGAGCTGATGTGTAATGTACGGTGGTAATGGCATCTGTCCAAGCTTATCAAGAATCTCTTCGAAAATTCCTTCAAAATCAAATCTTATAAGTCTGTTTCCGTCCTCAACTACCTCCAACACAGTACCCTTCATCAGACCCTCACCAAAGTCGAGCACCGTTCCAGGCTTAGCCTTCTTACCAGGCTTCACAAGTGTTTCCCATACATTGCCTTCTCTTCTCTTGAGAAGCAGCACCTCTATCTTAGCCTGTGTACCTTCCTTTATCCCAAAAAGTCTTGCCGGAATAACCTTTGTATCATTAATTACCAGACAATCACCTGGATTAAGATAATCTATAACATCCTTAAATATATGATGTGAAATGGTATCGTTCTCCCTATCCACTACCATTAATCTTGAACTTGTTCTATCCTCTAATGGGTCCTGAGCAATAAGCTCTTCCGGTAAATCATAATAAAAATCTGTAAGCTGCATTTTTTCCTCCACAAAGATAATCATATTACTATTTTATCTAATATATTAAATACTGTAAAGTATTTTTTATTGTATCTTATTCTGATACATTGCTATCATTAATTCAACCATTCTTCCATAGCTGTTAACACCGTCATCCTGACCATTTGCCTTAAGGTAGGTATCGTTAATATTTTCCGATGCATCCATTATACTGCTTCCAATCTGTGTATCCTCAATATCATTCCAATACTGATTATTCTCATTAAAATCATCATCAACAGCACTATCAATTGCATCATCAACTTTACCCCATAAATCTATGTCGACCTCAAAAAGCTTATTTTCACAAAGTATCAGTGCATCCATTGCCCCACTATATCTGAAATTCACATCATCTGATGCCATACAGGCAAGATAAGAAATGAAATTAGCTTCATCTTCCTTCATAAATCCGTACATATGTGCCATCTCATGGCAGGCAGCGGATGGTTTCATAAATCCTGCAATATCTGAATTGATGTTTGCCTCCATAGTAAATGGTATAAATATACCTACTATTCCTGCATACGACATTCCCCTCGACCACATAACCTTCTTAGGATAGCCATAGACACCTTCAAACACATCATAATCACTAGATAAATTCTCATATGAAGCTCTTGTACCCTTAGATATATAGCTGAAATTATCATATTTACTCAAATCCACCTGAGGCTTCATCTCGTTTACCTGCTTAACAAGATACATGCATACCTCATAAAGGTCCTCTTTAGTATAGTTCTCCGGGCTCTGTTCATATCCCAGATACTGTCCTATACCTTCCCTATAATAGTATACTCCGCAATTTAAGGTGAATAATGAAAATACAATAGAAATAAACACACCTGTATTGATTGCAGATTGTTTTATAAATGCTTTTCGCTTATCAGTTCTTATTAATTTAACTATAAAATAAACAATAATCGCAGCAAATCCAATTATACATAAATACAGCAATAGCTCTGCAACAGAAAATGGAATATATCCCAACAGTCTGCTGTATACTCTTGATATAGTTGGAATTATCAAATATTTTCTGTAAAACGCCACAAAATCTTTGTTAAAAATTGAAAGAGCCATAATAATACAGCTAAATGGTATCAATAGCAAAAAATACAATCTTTTATTCCTGATGTTCAACATACTTAACCACGTATTCCTCTAGTGTCTTAATATTTTCATCATGCATTTTGTATGATATTTCCTTGCCTACATACGAAAAATGCCATGATTCATATATATACCCTGTGATATCTTCGCATCCTTCCGGATATCTTAATATAAGTCCATATTTGTATGCATTCTCATATGCCCATTTGCCCTCTTCACTTGCGGCAAATACATCTAAATCACTTGGATTATTGGAAACATCAATTGCACGTCCTGTACAATGCTCGCTGAAACCGCCTCGTGCACTGTATCTTTCTGCTTCCTTTACACCATCTCTGTTTGAAAAAGTCTCAAACAATCCCTTTTGATAAGTAACAGATCTGTATGATGATACTATGTATAGAGGATATCCAAGCTCCTGCATATCTGCCTGCATTGCTAAAAATGCATCTCTCGCATCAGGCGTAAGTAAAAAGCTGTCATACACTGTAACAAGGTTTTCCGGTACAAAATCATCAGATACTCTATTATACTTATTAAGCAGCAGCGGATTCTTCTCCGATGCATCATATTCATTTACTTCAGAATAGAAATCTTTATCAAGGTTAGCTTCTACTCTCCAAACAACATCTTCAATATCCATATCCGGATTCTTCTTGGCATATTCATCATATCGTTCATAATTATCCTTCTCCGCATAATAAATATCACCATAAATATCATCATCCTTAAGCTCATCAAGCTTAACTGAAGGCTCTTTAGTTGTCTGCGCAAGTACTCTATAGGTACCATTACCAATTAAAAATATCATAATTACAAGAAAAATCACAAAATCAGCTTCAAGAATTAAAAATGCTGTAAGTCTTGTCCTTTTTCTCTTTCTAATTACAAACAATCTCTTAAGTGAAGGAAATAATGTGCTATTTAACATAAAGAATAAAAATCCGGCAATTGCACCGATTACTAAATAGACAATATTCACCAAATTCGTTGACGAATTAAGTATCCACTGAAACAGACATGTAAATGCTCCAACTACAGTTGATACAAACACAACAATCGGAAATGATCTGTATCTTGCAAACAATAGTGGTAAGAATATACCCAGAGGAATAAACAATACAATACTTATAATTATTCCGGTCAATCCACTCAGAATATTAACTGACAGATATTTAAACACAAATATCATATACATGCCCATTAATACACATCCGGCTTCATGTAAGAAAGATGTATCAATTCTCTTGTTCGAATACTTTATATTTACCAGCAGTCTTGCTATGATTAATATCAAAAATCCTATAATATAATAAAACATATCCTTACCTCTTTTTCTCTTAAAATGCTAAACTAGTATAGCATTTTAATCTACAAACTTCAACCCAATATGCCTTAATTCATTTTAATAATTACGCATATTTTATTGAAAAATGATGATTTTTGTGATATATTATATCTATTACTTAAGGGAGGTATACATAATGACGTACAACATCGACTTTGAACTGTTCAGTTCAATTCTACTTCTTATATTAATAATGTCATTCTACAGTAGAATTCGATTTCCAAATATAGCTAACAAAGTTTATGGATATTTAATTGTTTCATCATTTATTGCATGTATTATCAATATTGCAGATTGTTTAATACTCAATTCACTTTCGGAGGAATGGCTTGTATCCGTATATATATTCAATATATTGTATCAGACAATTATATGTGCTTTAACGCCTATGCTTCTTGTGTATGTAATCACAGCATTCAGCACTAAATATACATATTCCAAGCTCAGCATTGTTCTTATATTTATTCCATATATGATTGAGTTCGTAGAAATTGTCGCATCACCGGTTAACAATTTTGTATTTCAGATTTCTGTTAAAAACGGACTTCAGTACAATCCGGGAATGCTTTTTATTTGCGCAATCAACTGTATCTATCTTCTGTTTTATATTGGTTCAATACTATATTACAGAAAAAATGTTCCTCCTATGGTTAGAATTTCAACATATATATATGTTGTATTTTCTCTTGTTGCACAATGGTTCCAGTATTACCAGCTTTCAGGTCTGCAATACACCGGACTTATTAATTCCATAAGCTTTTTGATATTATTCTTCTCTATTCATAATCCTACGATAATGATTGATGAATCACTTAATATTTTCAACAAAAAGGCTCTTACAGAGACATTGGAAATTAACATTGAGAATAAGAAGCCTATACATGTTATTACAATTTCCCTTGATAATTTCAAGCTGATTAACGAAACCTTTGGTGTGTCCAACGGTGATGGCGTACTTATGACTGTATGTGAGTTTCTCAAGAAGCTCGCACCTAAGAAGCGTATTTACAGATATTCTAATGATTGCTTCACTATTGTTATCCCTCAGCGTGGGAACTATCATGATATCATTGAAGAGATAACTGAACGTTTCGCAGATGTTTGGCATTACAATGGTATATATTGTAAGCTGACAGCTACCACAAGCATAATAACCAGCCCTGATTTTGCCAATTCCTCTAAGGAGATTTACGATCTTATTGAGTTCACACTCTCAGAGATAAAGACTCTTGATAAAGGCTCTATCATATGCAGCGATGCTTATCTTAAGGCTAAAATGAATCGTTCTAAGCGTATTGAAATTGCGCTATCCAACGCAATAGATAATGGTTCATTTGATGTTTACTATCAGCCAATTTATAATATTAAACAGCAGCGATTTACAAGTGCAGAAGCACTTATTAGGTTATACGATACTGAGCTGGGTGCTATCCCACCGGAAGAATTCATTTCCGTTGCAGAGAAGAACGGTTCAGTTATTGAAATTGGACAAATTGTCCTTGAAAAAGTATGTCATTTCATTTCAAAGGTTAAGCCTGAAAGATATGGTTTTGAATTTATTTCAGTTAATTTATCAGTTGTTCAGTGTATGCAGAATGGTATTATTACTTACTTAGAGGACACTTTGGAAAATTATCATGTATCTAAAAAAATGATACATTTTGAAATTACAGAAACTGTTGCAAGCAACTCGATGGCATTATTTTCAGATTTACTTAATAAGATGTCGAGACGTGGTTTTCACTTAACACTTGATGATTATGGCAGCGGCTACTCTACTCTTTCATATATTATGCATCTTCCATTTAGCACTATCAAGCTTGATAAGACACTTATCGATGATGCATGTGAGAACGACAGAAGTAAGTGCATCGTAGATTTTACAATTAATATGCTCCAAAAGATTAATGTAAATATTATTGCTGAGGGTGCTGAAGTTCCTGCTCAGGTAGATATGCTTGAAAAGATGGGTTGTAATTATATACAGGGCTTTTATTTCAGCCGTCCTCTCAAATCAGACGATTTCATAGAATTAATTAGAAAGAATGACATTCACTAAAGACATATTGTTTATAGTTATTCAGTTTTCTATCAAAATATTAAAAAGGTGTGCAGCATACATAACGTGCTACACACCTTTTTAATATTATAAATGCATTTCAATATACTTACATAATATGTTCAACATCAAAGCTTCCATCAAAATCTACTTCTATTAATGTACCGCCTCTATGTCCTGCAAGATTCTTAGCATACAGTAAGCAGTCAATGGACTTGCCGTACGTAAGTCTTACATTCTTATATTCAATGGAGAAATCATTTAAGTGGTCATGACCACAGAATACGCCTTTTGTTGCTCCATGCTCTACGATTTTGTCAAATATTCTTGTTGCATATTTGGAATAGCTGACATTCTCATCTGCTGTTCCCATAAAGTACTTAACCTTATCGCTTCCTGTCTTATATAATTTCCAGGCTTTATGATATTCAGCTAATGGTATATGCGTAAACATTAATGAATTATTATTCCCATTTTCAGCTTCTGCTATTCTTATCATCTGCTTTTCGTACCATTTTACCTGGTCATCATGTATACAATCATATCCACCCTTTCCCATTCGTTCAGGGTAAGAATTCGAATCAATCATAACAAGTGTCGTATTAATTGTTCCGTCATCATTTCTTATCTTAATAAGATGATTGCTATCACCGGTAACCTCTGGTGAAGGATCCGTTAACAGGCATCCCTTTTGGTTCATGAAGAATTTCTTCATATCACTGCGGGTATTAGATGCAAAATATTCGGCGTCATGGTTTCCAAATGTAACTGTATACCATACATTAAGCTTCTCCATTAACTTAGCCACTATCTTGGCACTGTTAAGATTACTTACTGACATAGTAACACTTGGTCTGGAATATACCAAATCTCCCGTTATTACCACAAAATCAGGCTGTGTCTTATGTACAAGCTCTGTAATTGTATCTATGGCAAATCTATCTTCGTTTATTGAAAGTAATCCACCTCCAATATGTAAATCTGTAATCTGCAGTATTTTAAATGTATCGTATTTGTCCTTGATTAGTGAATAACTACCATCACTCTCAAGCTCGCATTTAGCACGTGTACGTCTAAGTGAACTAACATTCTTATTAATGTATCTTAAATTGTGCTTTGTTCCATATCTAACATCCTGTAAGACTTTTAATCCAACCACCGAGGCGGTTCCTATCACTGCGCTTATTATCTTAGTTCGTCTGTTCATTAGTATGTAACAGCCTCCTCACCTACTATAATCTTATCTATATATTTCTAACATATTTTATGATTATTTTCAAGTATTAATACCTAGTGCTTTTTTTGCAAGCTTATCAGCCACTTCGTTATACTTATCACCCGAGTGCCCTTTTACCTTAACAAAATGTATCTCCACAAGCTTCTTAACAGAATCATAATATTTTTTATAACTGATTGTTCCTTCTTTATTAGTCTTCCAAAGACCCTGACACCATTTTGATATTCCCTCATAGTCATGATAAATTGTAAGTTTCTTACATTTGTTCTCCACAGCGTATTTCATTGCCTCCATAGATCCTGTAATTTCACCTGCAACATTTCTCATTGAAACCATGCTTGTATCATTGGATTTTCCATTAAAATGCTTTTCTGCTCCTGCATGAAACATAACAACTCCATAAGCATATTCTCCTGAAGCTTCTAAAAAGCTTCCATCAACATATGCAACTGCCTCATCATTTGGAAGTTCAAGATAATTACCTATAATAACAGTTTCAGATGCACCCATTTTCATGAATGCATCTGCCTGTGTAATATCGGTAAAACTTTTGTATACAGCACCTGAATATCCTGTGACCTGTTTCTTACAATCATCCCAGCTCATATATATTCCGGGGGTTTTTCCTTCCTTAACTGCATAATATTTTTTTACCATTTAGTTCTCCATTTCCATCAAATTATGCTCTTAACTCGATACCCATTTTTCCTAAATCAGCAATGATTTTTTCCATAATTTCTGAAATATCTTTATCTTCAAGAGTTCTCTCTTTGTGTCTAAATGATATTGAATAAGCTACTGATTTATATCCATCCTTAATCTGTGCTCCTTCATAAATATCAAATAAATTATAGCTTTCAAGAAGCTGTCCGCCGCGTTTGATAATAATGTCTTCAATCTGACCTACAAGGATATTCTTAGGCATAACCATACTGATATCTCTTGTTACAGCAGGGAACTTAGCTATTCCGTTATACTTTCTATCAAATGTAGCTTTTTCAACGATTGTAGGCATATCAATAACAGCAATATATGCTCTGTCGCCTATACCATAGTTATCAAGTACCTGTGGATGAACCTCTCCAAGATATCCAATAACCTCACCATCATAAATAACATTAGCCTGACGTCCCGGATGAAGATAAGTCTTATTTGAATCTGGTGAATAATGTGGCTTAACCTTTAAGCCAATCTTCTCAAGAAATTCTTCAATAACACCTTTCATTGTAAAGAAATCTCCATCTCCATACATACCAAGAGTAAACTGCATTCTTTCATCTGGAAGCTCTGTCACTGGTACCTGCTTTGGAATGTAAATATTTCCAAGTTCATACAGACGAACATTCTTATTTCTTCTGTTGTAATTTGTTGAAAGTGATGTAAGCATTCCATGTAATGAAGTAGTTCTCATTACGCTGAAGTCTTCACCCAATGGGTTAGTGATTGTAACAGTCTTTCTAATATCTGAATCTGCCGGAATGAGAAGCTTATCAAATACCTTTGGACTTTCAAATGAATATGTCATTCCCTGGCTAAATCCACAGAATTCTGCGATATCTCTTGCAACTGATTCAATTCTCATCTTAAATGATAATTTACCTGCTGTTGCCTCACCTGTAGGTAATGTTGTTGGTATATTAGCATATCCAAAGAATCTTGCTACCTCTTCTGCTAAATCTGCTGTACATTCAAGATCCTGTCTAAATGTTGGAATAAGTACTTCATTTGTATTCTCATCATAAGAAAGTTCTATTTTTTCAAAATACTTTATCATATCTTCTTTTGATACATTTGTACCAAGAAGCTTGTTGATTTTTTCAACTTCTAAAGCAATTTTCTTTGGCTCCTTGACTTTACCATATACATCCACAACACCAGATACAACTTCACCTGCTCCGAGCTCTTCAATAAGCTGGCATGCTCTGTTAATTGCATCAATTGCATTATTTGGATCAAGTCCTTTTTCAAATTTACCTGATGCATCTGTTCTGAGTCCAAGTCTCTTTGCTGAAAGTCTGATATTAGTTCCATCGAAGCATGCTGCCTCAAATACCATATCCTTAACATCATCTGTTATCTTAGAATTCTCGCCACCCATGATTCCGGCAACGCCAACAGCTTTGTCAGCATCGCAAATGACTAGCATATTGTTATCAAGCTTTCTTTCCTGACCATCAAGTGTTGTAAAGTCTTCACCATCTTTTGCTCTTCTTACTATAATCTGTCCACCAGCAATGGTTGAAAGGTCATATGCATGCATTGGCTGACCAAACTCTTCCATTACGTAATTAGTAATATCTACAAGATTATTAATTGGTCTTATACCGCAGGCAGCAAGTCTTCTCTGCATCCATTCAGGAGAAGGAGCAATCTTTACATTCTTAACGACTCTTGCACAATATCTAGGGCAAAGCTCTGTATCCTGTACATCAACCTTAATATAATCATTAACATCTCCGCCACAGCCTTTTACTTCAACAACCGGTGGGTTAAACTCTTTACCAAATGTAGCCGCTGCTTCTCTTGCAATACCAATAATTCCAAAGCAGTCTACTCTGTTTGATGTTATCTCATATTCAAATACTGTATCGTGTAATCCAAGTACCTCAATTGCGTCCATACCAACTTCTACGCTGTCATCAAAAATATATATTCCTTCTTCCGGTGCCAAAAGATACATATCTCTATTTGATCCAAGCTCTTCAATTGAGCACATCATACCACATGATTCGATGCCTCTTAATTTACCTTTTTTGATTTTGATTCCACCTGGTGTCTTGCTGCCATCGTGTCCACCTGCAACACGTCCGCCATCAAGTACTACCGGTACTTTATCTCCTACATTTACATTGCTTGCGCCTGTTACAATCTGTACCTTCTCTGCGCCAACATTTACCTGACAGATAATAAGCTTATCGGCATCAGGGTGTCTCTCTATTGATTCAATCTGTCCAACAACAATCTTTTCAAGGTCAGCATCTAATGCTTCAAAACCCTCAATCTTTGTTCCTGATAATGTCATTGCATCTGTATATTCCTGATTAGTGGCCTCAAGTTCTGGAACATAGGCCTTAATCCATGACAATGGTGTATTCATATCTAAAATCCTCCTGCTAATTAAAATTGTTTCAAGAATCTTGTATCGTTTTCATATAACAAACGCATATCATCTATTTCATATTTAAGTAATGCTATACGTTCAAGTCCTACACCAAATGCAAATCCTGTGTATTCCTCCGGATCAATTCCACTCATCTTAAGAACCTTAGGATGAACCATTCCACATCCGAGGATTTCAATCCAGCCTGAACCTTTACACATTCTACAACCCTTACCACCACACTTGAAGCATGATACATCAACTTCAGCACTTGGCTCAGTAAATGGGAAATGATGTGGTCTGAATTTAACCTTGGTCTCACTGCCAAATAATTCCTGTGCAAACTGCTGTAATGTTCCCTTCAAGTCTGCAAATGTTACATTTTTATCTATTACAAGTCCTTCAATCTGATGGAATGAAGGTGAATGTGTAGCATCAACCTCATCAGATCTAAATGCTCTACCAGGTGAAATCATTCTGATTGGAAGCTTTCCTTTTTCCATCTCATGAACCTGAACTGATGATGTCTGTGTTCTAAGAACAATCTTATCGTTTATATAGAAAGTATCCTGTTCGTCCTTGGCCGGATGATTAGCTGGTATATTCAAAGCCTCGAAGTTATAGTAGTCATATTCAACTTCCGGACCTTCAACCACTTCGTATCCCATACCAATAAATATTCTCTCAACCTCTTCAAGTGCAATTGTATTTGGATGTCTATGTCCAACATTGTTCTTCTTAGCAGGAAGTGTTACATCTATTACTTCCGACTTAAGCTTCGCTTCTCTGGCTGCAGTGGCAAGCATGGTCTTCATCTCTTCGAGCTTTTCCTCGATAGCCTGTCTTGTCTCATTAACCATCTGTCCAACCTTAGGTCTTTCTTCTGCTGCAACATTTTTCATTCCTTTGAGAACTTCTGTTAATTCACCTTTTTTTCCAAGGTATGCCACTCTGATTTCATTTAACTTATCAAGTGCATCTGATTCATTGATTTTGCTAATAGCTTCATCTCTAATAGCCTGTAACTTTTCTTTCATTTCTGACCTCCATGATTCAAATAGGAAATGTATTCCTATAAATAAAAAAAAGATATCATCCTCAAGGGACGAAATCTTATCCGCGGTACCACCCAAATTCCAATGCTATGCATTGGCTCTTATTACTTAACGCGTAAAACGTCATCTCCTACTGTTAATTCAAAGATACAGCTCCTGTGGGAAATTCATATGTACAATTGAACTGTGGAAAGCTCTCAGCCGGTGACTCTCCTTCTCTAACAGAAATCATACAACTACTATCACGATCATAGCCTTTAATTATTAAACTTCTGAAAATTATATTAACACAAATAAAATGCCATGTCAAACATTTATTTTTTGAGTTTCCGCAAAATGCGAAAAATGTAAGCCATGGAACATGTGATGCAA
>CAZBKO010000010.1:23741-35367 GCA_964492545.1 uncultured Lachnospiraceae bacterium | reverse complement strand
GATGTGTATAACACACCATATGAGAAGGCAATGATGGGGAATAATGCAGGCGCAGATTTTTTTATTTCTATTCACCGGGATTCGGTTAACACACCAAACACAGCTTCAGGTGTATCCACATTGGTATATAGAGATGAAGGCATTAAATCAGTGATGGCAAGAAACATTAATGAAAATCTTGAAAATGTAGGATTCAAGGTAAATGGAGTGGTAGAAAGACCGAATCTTGTAGTACTTAGAAGAACACAGATGCCATCTGTACTTGTAGAAACAGGATTTATAAATAACGATGCAGATAATGCACTTTTTGACAGTCAGTTTGACAATATTGCAAGTGCAATCGCAGATGGGGTGCTTGAAACACTCAACATAACTCCGGGTGAAAACAATCAGACATTATACAGAGTGCAGGTGGGTGCTTTTTCAAGCCCTGATAATGCAGAGGAGCTTCAAAACAGGTTAAATGAGCAGGGATACCCATCATTTATTGCCCTTGACAATGGCCTGTATAAGGTACAGGTAGGAGCATTTTCCGTGTTAGACAATGCGGTTATGATGGAGAATAATCTAAAACAGCAGGGATATAATACATTTATTGTGTCATAAGTAGTCGAAGATGCACAAATGACTTGTAATAATGTTAAAAATTTTGTATAATTATGACATATTATTAGGTGGGACAATTACTAACGAAAGGTGGCATAATTTTATGTTCGGAAAGAAAAAAATAGTAGAAGAAGTTAAAGTAGAGGAAAAGAATAGCCTTGATATGGAGGCATTAGCTAAGGCAGTGGAGGTTCTTAATCAGAACAGAGGAAACCTCATCAATAATGCAATTGATACAGTTAATAACGTTAAGACAATTGAAGATGCATTTGCAGTGGTTAAGGAACAGTCAGAATTAATACTTGCAACTGTAGAAGGCTTCAAGAGTGATTTTGAAGAAATCTATAAGATGGATGACAGCTTTAATGAGGTGTCTAATAAGATGATTAAGGTTGCTGATGAGGGAGCCGCAGGAATGAAGAACTTAATGGATTCAACATCAGAGCTTCAGACCACATTTGATGAGATGCAGCAGACAATGACACAGTTTAGAGAGTCATTTGGAAAGATTAAGGAATATACTTCAGGAATTGTTAATATTGCATCACAGACTAACCTTCTTGCACTTAATGCATCAATCGAGGCAGCAAGAGCAGGCGAGGCAGGAAGAGGCTTTGCAGTAGTTGCAGATGAGATTAATCAGTTGTCAACAGGAACTAAGAGTCTGGTAGAACAGATTAATGGTGCCATGGAAGTTGTAGAGGATGAATCAGACCATCTTGTTAAGAAATTTAACAGTGCGCAGACATCAATTTCTAACAACGCAGATAATGTTAAGAAGACAGAGAGCTTTTTCGATAAGTTCCATGATATTGCTACAGATATTACTAACGCAGCTAAAGAGACAACAGATGTTGTAGATAATGTTAACGGTAAAGTTGATGATTTAGAGAATGAGATGAGAAGAAGTGAAACATATTATGAAGCTGTTAATGCAGGAGTAGATAATATGAAGGCTGGACTTGATGAGAATGGCAAGACAGCAAGAGAATTTGATGCAATGTTCCAGGATTTATTCGATGTAATCGAAGCTGGTAAATAATAGTCATTACAGATTGTATTATAATTATAGCCAAGTACATATCAAAAAGTGTACTTGGCTATTTTAATGTCTGGAAAATTATGCTTTATCACTAAAGCGCTATTATATGTGTCACAAATTCGATGATGTGTCTACTTTGACCATGCTCCGTTTTTTCATAACATCATACTGCTTATACATTTTTTGTACGCCGTTCTCTAATCGATAGTAATGACCGATATATGGAACCAAAAGAATTATAAGGAGCAGTGCAAGCAGCAATAGACCAATATTATCAAGTGCTAAATATGCAAATATAGTCATAAATGTGCCAATAGCAAATAATACAGTTACAATCAGGTGAATAAGCCTTTCGTGCATAAAGAATCCAATCTGTATTAGATGATCTTTAATGAGCTGATCATAATCTGTAGACGAATCATCCTTTTCAAGAATAGAATCTATGTATGCCAGATATTTAACAATACGGTCTTTCATGAGATAATCCTCCCTTCTATACGTACGGCATATCTATTTTGATTACAGCATAGCAATTAGGGCAGCCTGCTTCCACTAACTGTGTAAGTGTAAGCATCAGCTCATCAGAATCTATTCTACTTTCAAATGGGATTACTGCATCAAAAATCAGGTTAGTGTGGGTAGGTCCGGCAACCATTCTGAAATCATGAATGGTTATGTTTTTATCGTAGTTTTTGATTATGGCTGTAACCTTGCTTTTCATTTCATTGACAACTTCGTTTCTTGTATCTATAGGATCCATATGTATTACACACTCACATCCAAGTGTAGAGTTAATCTCATGCTCTACTAAATCGATAGAATCGTGAAGCTCATATATATCTCCGTCACCGGGAACTTCGCCGTGAAGAGAAATCATTACGCGTCCCGGACCATAATCATGTACAATCAGGTCATGGATACCAATTATCTCATCATGTGCCATGACAATATCGTTAATACGCTGAACAAATTCAGGGTCAGGAGCCTGACCAAGCAGAGGACTTAATGTATCCCTGGCAGCATTAAAGCCTGCAAAAATAATAAATAATGCTACAAGACAACCACAGTAGCCATCGATGTTAATATTTGTGAATTTCAAAAATATCATTGCAAGAAGTACAACTGTAGTTGCAATGGAATCACTTAAGCTGTCGGTGGCGGTGGCTTTCATGGCAGCCGAGTCTATTTTCCTGGAGATGGCAGTATTGTATATTGCCATATATATTTTCACACAAATCGATGAGATTAGAATTATTACAGCAATCATACTCGTATCCACATCTGAAGGGTTCAGAATTTTTTGAAATGATGACTGGGCAAGCTCAACACCCATCAAAATAATCAAAGCCGAAACAGCAAGACCGGATATGTACTCGATTCTACCATGACCAAAGGGATGTGTAGAGTCCGGCTTTTTGCCTGAAAACTTAAATCCAATAAGAGTAATAAAGGAAGAACCGGCGTCTGAGAGGTTGTTGAATGCATCTGCGGTAATTGCGACGGAGCCGCTTAAAATACCTGCAAGATATTTGCTTGCAAAAAGTATTACATTAAGAAATATTCCTGTTATACTGCAGAGCATGCCATAGGAGCGCCGCACCTTTTCATTTGAATAGTTATGCCTGTCTTTGATGAACAGGTTTGATAGTATTGATATCATTTAAACCACACTTTCTATTAGATTAAAATAAAAATTAAGGTGCCAACAGGTTAATCCATTGACACCGTTACAGCACATATTATAAACCTTTTTGTGGAAGGCTTCAACTACCAAATTCCAAGCAGACTCTGAAGTGTAAGACTGACAGCTGTTATGCCAATCCAGCAGCACAGGCCCATTATTATAGGCTTTCCACCTGCTTTTACCAGTTTAACAACATTGGTGTTAAGACCGATAGCTGCCATAGCCATAACTATGAAAAACTTGCTTAATTCCTTTATCGGATTGAAGAAGGAAGCAGGTACATTGAAAACATTTGTGGCAACAGTTGTAATAACTGAGGCAATTACAAAGTAAATGATAAAGAAAGGAAAAATCTTTTTAAAGTTAAATTCTCCTGAATTGCTGCTTTTTTCTTTCCTAGTTCTTATAAATGCAAGAACAAGAGTTATTGGAATGATAGCAAGAGTTCGTGTTAATTTTACAGTTACAGCTTTGTCAAGCGTAGCAGAACCCAGCTTAAACATTGTATCCCAGGTTGATGATGCGGCGGTTACAGAAGAAGTATCATTTATTGCAGTACCTGCAAAAATACCAAATGCATTTCCAGAGGTCTGAGAAAAACCAAGAAGCATACCAAAGTATGGAAAAATAATTGCAGCAATTACGTTAAAAAGGAAAATAACTGATATAGCCTGTGCAACCTCCTCGTCATCTGCATCAATAACTGGAGCAGTTGCGGCTATGGCTGAACCACCACAAATTGCTGAACCAACACCTACAAGAGTTGAAATCTTTGAAGGTATGTGCATTACTTTACATAAAACATAAGAAATTATCAGTGATGTTGAAATTGTAGCAATAATTATTGGAAGAGATTGCTTTCCGGTTGTGAGAATTACTGAAAGATTTAAACCAAATCCAAGCAAAATAACTGCCCACTGAAGGATTTTCTTTGAGGTGAAAGCGATTCCACTCTGAAAATCACCTTTTTCCTTAAAGAATAAAGTTATAATCATTCCGATGATGATAGCAAATACTGCACCCCCAATGACTGGAACGAGCTTACCTAAAAACCATGATGGAACGGCGATTCCTATACATAATAGAAGACCTTTCCAATTCTTTTTAATAAATGTCATACTTAATCTCCATTCTGGAGCATTTTCTACCATAAAGACTATTTTGTGATGCTCCTGCACAAATAGCTGTGTGAAAATATTTATCAGATTTATTTTGTCTGAAAGGATATTACCATATAATTCATATAAATTGAAATTATTAATATTTATATTATGATAAAAATATGTTATGATAAAGGAAATGGAGTGAAAGTGAAAATGATTCACTTAACGGTATTGAGCTCCCATAAGGAGGTAATTATGCTAGATTTTCGAGTTTTGACATTTCTTACAGTATGCAAATGCATGAATTTCACAAGAGCGGCAAGAGAACTGAATATTACTCAGCCTGCGGTATCTCAGCATATTAAGTTTATTGAAGATAACTACAATGTTAAACTGTTTAATTTTGAAGGAAAAAAGATGTCATTGTCAAAAGAAGGTGAATTTCTATTTGATGCATTTACCACAATGAATCATGATGATATTCATATAAGAGAGGAACTTAGCGAGCTGGCAACAGGAAAAAAGGTTATATATATGGGCGTCACACTCACAATTGGAGAATTCTTAATTCCTGACAAGCTTACACAATATCTTAAGAACAATCCGGATGTATCAATTAAGATAATTGTTAACAATACGCATCGGCTGTTGAATCTGTTAAATGACGGACTTATCGATTTTGCATTGGTTGAAGGATACTTTGAGAAGAAGGAATATGATTACAGAACATACTCTGACGAAAAATATGTGTGCGTGGCAGGTGCAGATTATGCTATAAAAGATAATTTAAAGATTCAGGAGCTTCTATTGGAAAGATTAATTATAAGGGAAGAGGGGTCCGGAACACGTGAAATTTTTGAAAGATTCTTAGCTGAAAGGAATTGCTCATTAAGTGAGGCAGCCCATTATGTGGAAATAAACAGCATAAATGCAATTAAACAGCTGGTTGGCGCAGGGTGCGGAATAACATTTTTATATGAGAGGGCAGTAGCAAAGGAAATCAAAAATGGAGAGCTGAAAATTGTAAATGTTAAAAATATGAATGTAAGTCATGAATTTACATATATCTGGAGAAAAGGCAGTATTTTTTCCGATGAATACAGGAATATATTTGAAGTATTCGGGTAATGTAATAATTGACCAATATATGGGATTGGTCTATAATAACAAATAAAATATGCGTCAGATTGGAGAATGTGATGAATAACGGATTTATAAGAATTGCGGCTGCAACACCAACAATTAAGGTTGCAGATTGTGAATATAATGCAGGTGAAATCTGCAAGATAATTGATGAATATGCTTCTAGGGATGTACAGCTGTTAGTTCTGCCGGAGCTATGTATAACCGGCTATACCTGCAGTGATTTGTTTTGGCAGTCGCTTATGCTAAACAATGCCATAGCTCAGACAAAAGAGATAGCTAAACATTTAACTGATATCAATATGATGGTTATGGTAGGACTTCCATATGAGCATGAAGGCAAGCTGTATAATGTGGCGGCTGTGCTATATAGAGGAAAAGTGCTAGGGCTTATTCCTAAATACAATATTCCTAATTACTCAGAATTTTATGAGGCCAGACATTTTGTAAGTGGAAATGCCATAGTGGAGTATACAGATTTTGATGGAGAAACAATTCCTATTGGAATGAACATATTATTCAGAATTAAGGGAATGAATGATTGTGTTATTGGAACCGAGATATGTGAGGATGTGTGGGTTCCTGATTCACCTTCTATTTCCCATGCACTTGCAGGTGCAACAATCATTGCAAACCTTTCAGCCAGTGATGAGACAACAGGAAAAGATATTTATAGAAGAAACATGATTCTTAGTCAGTCTGCAAAGCTTATATGCGGATATATTTACGCAGATGCAGGAGAGGGCGAGTCGTCAACGGACTTTGTATATGCGGCACACAATATGATTGCAGAGAATGGAACAATGCTGGGTGAGGCAGAAAGATTCAAAAATCAAGGTGTTGTTGCTGAGGTTGATCTTGACCGCATTCGAAATGAGCGAAGAAGAATGACAACCTACAGACAGAATCATTCAAAGGATTATATATATATTGATGTGGAAATGGATAAAGTAGAGCTAGAGCTTACAAGAAAATATGACAATGCACCATTTGTGCCTAAGAATAAGAATGACCGTGACAAGAGATGCGATGAAATATTATCGATTCAATCTATGGGACTTAAGACAAGGCTTGAGAGGGCATATGCAAAGAGTGCTGTTATTGGCATATCCGGTGGACTCGATTCGACCTTAGCGCTGCTTGTAACTGTCAGAGCATTTGACATGTTAAAGATGGACAGAAAGAATATTATTGCTGTTACAATGCCTGGATTTGGTACAACTGACAGAACCTATACTAACGCATTAACATTGATTGACAAATTAGGAGCAACACTTATAGAGATTAATATTGCAGATGCGGTAAATGCGCATTTTAGCGCAATAGGCCATAATCCTGCGGTTCATGATGTAACCTATGAAAATGTTCAGGCTAGACAGAGAACACTATATCTTATGAATCTTGCAAATGAAAAGAATGGTATGGTTATTGGAACAGGAGATATGTCTGAGTTAGCTCTTGGATGGGCTACATACAATGGGGATCATATGTCTATGTATGGAGTTAATGCCTCCGTGCCAAAGACTCTTGTGAGACATCTTGTAAAATATTATGCTGATACATGTGGAAATGATACTTTGGAAGCGACACTTTTAGACGTTCTTGACACACCTGTAAGTCCGGAACTGCTGCCACCGGATGACAATGGAAATATTGCTCAAAAGACTGAAGATTTGGTTGGACCTTACGAGCTTCATGACTTTTATTTATATTACATGTTAAGGTTTGGATACGAGCCACGCAAAATATATATGCTGGCAAAAAATGCATTTGATGGAATTTATGATGATGAAACAATCCTTAAGTGGCTAAAAACATTCTATAGAAGATTTTTTGCACAGCAGTTTAAGCGTTCATGCCTTCCTGATGGACCTAAGGTTGGTTCGGTTGCTGTATCTCCAAGAGGTGACCTTAGAATGCCTAGCGATGCATGTGCCAGAGAATGGTTGAAGCAGCTGTAATTAACATATAATAACAGGATTCATATATACAACGATTAGTCAAAAAGCCTCCACTTCAAGCGCACAGAACGCTGAGTGGGGGCCTTTTTGGAAAATACTTTCATTTAATTTTACACTTATCAAGAGTTTTATTTATGGCATCAATTAGAATACTATAGGTGTATTTATTGTCCTGTGAATATGATATACTATCAATAGATTGTTTTTCAACGAGCTGTGATGAGATATCGTCTATACAGTCCTCCATTAGGGGATACATGGCGGCTACGGTATCATCCACATTTGTAAGGGCAACTGAATTAATATGGTCTTTGTCTACCACGACCTCAACCTGGAAGGAGGCTCCGTTCATAGTCAGCGAAGTAGTGTATACACCAGGGCTATACTGATTATGTACATCATTGGATGTCTCATCTACTGGGGAAGGCTTGAACATATAGATGAGCAGAAGAATGAGAAGCACAGCCAGTATTACAAAGATTGCCGTATATATAAGCTCTTTGAGGCGAAAAACATATATTTTTGGTTTGTTTGTCATGGGAATCCCTCAATTAAATATTATTCTATTTAATACTATTAGGCAGCGACAAGAAATATGACTACAATATTTATCTCAGTGGTGGATGGTCCACCGCAGAGGTACAATAGAATAGAAAGGTGATAGGAATGAGTTTACAATTAGTACTTGGAAGTTCCGGCTCAGGAAAGTCCACATATATGCTTAATGACGTAATTAAAAGGTCGATTGGAAATTTACAGTCGCAGTACATTATTATTGTGCCTGAGCAGTTTACAATGGAGACACAGAAGAACATAGTGAACAGCCATCCCAATGGCGGCTCCCTTAATATAGATATTCAGAGCTTTATGCGTCTGGCCACTAATGTATTTGAGGAACAGGGGGTAAGAACAGGAACTGTCCTTGACGATACAGGGAAGACACTTGTACTTAGAAAGGTCATTGAGCATGAGAAGGACAAGCTTAATGTGTTTTCCACAAAGATAGGAAAAAAGGGCTTTGTGGAGGATATTAAGTCAGTAATATCAGAGTTCTGCCAATATGGAATAGATAGAGATGAGCTTGGAACGATGATTAACTCCCGTAATATAAGTCCGCTTTTGAGCTCAAAGCTGTCAGATATTAGAGCAGTATTCGAGGCATTTGAAAAATACATTGGAAAGGAATATATTCCGTCAGAGGAGATACTTAAGCTGCTGTGTGATTATGTTCCATATTCCAATATAGTTAAAAACAGTGAATTTTATCTTGATGGCTTTACAGGATTTACGCCAATTCAATATAAGCTGTTAGAGCAGCTTATGAAGTATTCAAAAAGGGTGATAATATCACTGACACTTCCTTCATATAAGGCAAATGACACAAAACAGCTTGAACAGGACCTTTTCTTAATGTCTGTTAAGACTAAGAACAGGCTGATTAAGATAGCAGGAGACCAAGGCATAGATATTGAGAAGATGATAATCATGAAGGATGATGTGCCTGTAAGATACAAGAAAAGTGATGCACTTGCATATCTTGAGAGAAATATATTCAGATATAATCATGGCAGCTTCAATAAAAGGCAGAAAGATGTATCTATATATGCAGCAGGTAATATTGAGAGTGAGATGTCACATGTTGTAAATGTAATCAAAGAGCTTGTGAGGGAAAGAGGTTACAGATATCGTGATATTGCAATAGTAACAGGCAATATGGAGGCATACCACAGAATAGCAGCTAAGCAGCTAAATGATGGGAAAATACCATGCTTCATGGATCATAAAAGAAGCATTATTTCCAATCCATTTGTTGAAGGAATCAGAAGTGTAATTGAGATTATTACCGAGGACTTTTCTTATGAATCAGTGTTTAGATTTCTAAAGACAGGTATGTCAGGAATCGACCCTGATGATGTTGATATTATAGAAAATGCAGTGTTAGCTACAGGAATACGAGGATACAGAACATGGTCGAGACAATGGAATAAGGTTAATGAAAATGTTAACGCTATAAGAGAAAAAATAGTAGATATATTTCCAGCTAGCTTAGTTGAATTGAAAATTGGTAATTATGATGTTAGAACAATCACCACAAGATTATATGAATTAATTATTTCCCTTAATATGGAAAAGCTTTTGGATGATTATGTTGTTATGTTTGAGGAACAAAACAATATGGCGGGTGTAAAGGAATATTCCCAGACCTACAAAATGGTTATGGAGCTTCTTAATAAGATTGTTGAGCTTATGGGGAATGAAAGAATTACATTGTCAGAATATGCAGAAATTCTTGATGCAGGATTTGAGGAAATTAAGGTTGGTATAATTCCACCGGGAATTGACTGTGTTGTAGTTGGAGATATACAGAGAACAAGACTGAATAATGTTAGAGCAGTATTTTTCGTGGGTGTTAATGATGGCGTTATTCCAAAGTCAGGAAACCATGGTGGAGTTCTAACAGAGAGTGACAGGCGTGTTTTAAAGGATATGGACATAGAGCTGTCTCCGGGGGTTCGTGAAAATGCATTTATTCAGAAGTTTTATTTGTATCTTAATATGACTAAGCCTAAGGAAAAATTATACATTTCCTATGCTGCAATCAATAACGATGGCAAGCCATTAAGACCATCATATTTAATAAATGAAGTTCAGAAGCTGTTTACACAAAGTATTATCATTGATGATGATGGGGATAGTCTGGCATTTTTATCAAATGAAAGTTCACTGATGCAGTACATTGCCGACAGTATTAGAAGCATTGATTTTGCCGAAAGCGTAGATGATATAGATTCAACGTTTGCGCAGCTTTTCGCATATTATTATGGAAATGAAAAATATCATGATATGGTTGAAAATATGCTTGTGGCATCAGAGTACAAGTACACGAATGGGCAGATAGATGCAGCGGTTGCAAAGGCTTTATATGGAAAAGAGATGAACAACAGTATATCGAGGCTTGAAAAATATGCTGCATGTGCATACAGTCATTTCCTTCAGTATGGACTTAATCTCAAGGAACGAAAGCTATTTGAAATTAAAGTATCTGACCTTGGAACACTTTACCACAGTGCAATTGAAATATTCTCAAATGAAGTAACGCAGCATTACTCATGGAAAACACTTTCTGAAGAAACTAGACGAATGCTTGTAATTCAGAGTGTTGACAAGGCGGTCGAGGAAAATGACACAGAGGCCTTTGGAGATACGGCAAGAAGCAGATATATGCTCCAGAGAGTGCGTAATATGACTGATAAAACTACAAGCATATTATGCAGACAGGTGTCCAAGGGAGAATTTGAACCGGCATATTTTGAGATGCAGTTTTCACCGGCAAAGGGTGCCACCTCTATGCGGATGAAACTTAATGAAGAGAGCATAATGAATCTGAGAGGTGTAATTGACCGAGTTGATATTTGCAGGGAGAGCAACACTGCAACAGGTGTGGATAAGATTTACGTTAAGATTATTGATTACAAATCAGGTCACAAGGATTTTGACATAAATGCTGTGTATGATGGCAGACAGCTTCAGCTGTCAATGTATATGCTGGCAGCAATTGATATGCTCAAGCAAAAATATCCCCATGCAGATATTATTCCGGCAGCAGAATTTTATTATCAGATAAAGGACCCATATATTGATAAATACAATGATAAAGGCATTGATGACAGTGAGATAAGGCGTGAAATAGAGCATCATATGCCGGGACTGGTCAATAATGATGCGCACGTATTAGAGCTTATCGATACTGATATAGCAGAGAAGGGAAGCTCATCTGTAATTGACATCGGCAAGAAAACAAATGGTGAGTACAAACTAAAAAACAGTACAAGCACCCAGGGCTTTCAAAAGCTTGAAGAGTACATGGAAATAAAGGCATCCTCAATGGGAAAAAATATTATTGAGGGTGATGTGGCAGCAGTGCCATGCAGAAAGGGAATATCAAAGCCTTGCGACTACTGCGAATTCAAATCAATATGTCGTTTTGATATTTCTGTGGACGGATATAATTACAAAGAAGCTACTAAGCTTAAGAGTGAAGAGGTTTGGGAAGAAATAATCGGTTGTGCGAAAGAGGTGGACGAAG
>CAZBKO010000010.1:0-23725 GCA_964492545.1 uncultured Lachnospiraceae bacterium | reverse complement strand
TGGTATCGGCAGCAGCCGGTTCAGGTAAGACAGCTGTTTTGGTTGAACGAATCATTAATATGATAACAGACGAGAATAGACCGATAGATGTGGATAAGCTGTTGGTTGTAACATTTACAAATGCAGCAGCAGGAGAGATGAAGGAAAGAATTCTTGGAGCAATAGAAAAAAAGTCTCAGGAGAATCCTAAAAATGAGCATTTACAGAGACAGCTTACATATATTCACAATGCCAATATATGTACAATTCACAGCTTTTGTTTAAATGTCATAAGAGATAATTATATAGATATTGACATTGACCCATCATTTGCCATTGGAGATGATGGTGAATTGAAGCTGCTTAGGGGAGATGTAGTTAAGGAAGTTATGGAAACTTATTACAGAGAAAAATCTGTTGATTTCATAAGCTTTATTGAGCAGTATTCTCAGGCCAGAAGTGATGCAAATATTGAAGATATGATACTAAAGCTGTACAATTTTTCCATGAGCTATCCAAATCCACAGGAATGGCTTAAGTCCTGTGAGGATGCCTACAATATGAGCACAAAGTCTGAGCTTGAACAGGCATCATGGATGAAGAAAGTAAATAAAGATATCAATGAAATTATTAATAATTCTATTTTGAAAATTGAGAGGGCATATGAACTGACACAGGAAGCTGATGGACCTGATATGTATGCAGATGCAATACGTGCAGATATAGAATTTTTAAAGCATCTAAAACAGCTGGAACATTTTGATGACAAAAGAAGTTTTATTAACACATACAAAGCAGTTGCCCTGGGGAGAAAAGCAAGCAATGATGTTGATGAGGTAAGTAAGGCAATGGCGAAGAGCATGAGGGATGAAGTTAAGAAAAATATTGCCCTCTTAAATAAAAATTATTTTTTAACAGGACTGGATGAACAATTAGAATGTATTATCAGCTGCAGAAGGACAATTTCTGTACTGGTTAATCTTACAAATGATTTTGCCCAGCTGTATTCGGAGAGAAAGAAAGAAAAGAATATTGTAGACTTTGGTGATTTGGAACATATGGCATTATCAATTCTCACAAGAACTGATGAAAATGGAAAGGTATTTCCAACGAGAGTAGCAGATGAGCTTGCAATGCAGTTTGTGGAAGTAATGGTTGATGAATATCAGGACAGCAATTATGTTCAGGAGACTCTTGTAAATGCTGTGTCATGTAAAAGGTTTGGCAGAAACAACACATTTATGGTTGGTGATGTTAAGCAGAGTATCTACAAATTCAGGCTTGCACGACCGGAAATATTTATTCAGAAGTATTTAACATATATACCCATTAGAAATAATGATGAGAATAAAAGCAAAAATGATGGAAATATACTGATTAATCTTGATAAAAATTTCAGAAGCAGAAGGGAGGTTCTCAGTGCAACAAACTTTATTTTTACACAGATAATGGGTCAGGATATAGGCGGAATTGAATATGATGATAATGCGAAACTGTATTATGGCGCGGATTATGAAGCTCCGCCGAAGGGACAGAATAATAGGGCTGAGCTTATGATTATCAATTCTAAGCTTCAGGGGGAAGACGAAGATCAATTGACAGATATTTCGTCAAAAGAAATGGAAGCTTATGCAATTGCTGACAGAATTAGTGAAATGATGGGAAAATTCATGGTATTTGACAGAACGACAAATTCCTACAGAAACGTCAAATATTCTGATATTGTAATACTTCTAAGAAGTACTGCAAATACTGCAGAAATTTATTCAGAGATACTTAATAATGAAGGAATTCCTGCATACTGCGAAAACCAGACCGGATATTTTGATGCAATGGAGGTTGCAACGATTCTCAATATGTTAAGGGTAATCGACAATCCAAGACAGGATATTCCGCTCGTATCAGTACTTACATCACCTATGTTTGGTGTGACAAACGATGAATTAGCATTAATCAGGTCAGAATGCCCTAAGGATGATTTTTATGAAGCTGTTAAGAAGCATTCTGACAACAAGAAAATTAACAGATTCCTAGCTTCTCTTAAAAAATACAGAGAGTGTGTAAGCTACATGTCTATATATGAGTTAATAACGTACATTTTGGAGGATACAGGATATTATTCACATATTATGACTATGCCGGGAGGCAGAAGAAGACGTGCTAATTTAGAGATGCTAAAGGAGAAAGCTATTGATTTTGAAAACGGAACATACAGTGGGCTTTTCAATTTTGTCAGGTATATTGAAAAACTGGAAAAATATGAGATTGATGCAGGAGAGGCTTCGGTTGTATCTGATAGCGACAATACTGTCAAGATAATGACGATTCACAAGAGTAAGGGCCTTGAATTCCCGGTTGTATTTGTTGCAGCAATGGGTAAACAGTTTAACAAAATGGATTCACAGGATAAAATGTGTATTCACTCTGAGATGGGAATTGGCATTAACTGTATCCGTCAGGATACGAGAATTAAGATAAATACACTCATAAAAAAAGCAGTGGCAACAACGATGCAAAATGAGGATTTGGGCGAGGAATTAAGAGTTTTATATGTTGCTCTCACAAGAGCCAGGGAAAAGCTTATTCTTGTGGGAAATGTCAAAAATTTTGAAAAAACCCTGATAAAATGGACTAATAGCCGCTATTGCAATAAGGAACTTCTTTCAACAGAAATAATTAAAAGTTCTCAGAATTATCTTGATTTAGTGGGATACGCTCTTTCTAGAAATAAATGTATGTTTCAGTGGTATAAGGATTTCAACATTCCAACTCCATGGCAAAAGGATATTACAGGAGAGGATTCCGGCATTGATGTATCGGTAAAATATGCAGAGAATATATTAATGGGAAGAGTTGAGCATGAGATTGAGGATGCACTTTTCATAAGTAAGGCTGATATGCTCAGAAAAGTGAATTGTAAAAAAGTATATAATGATAGCGTGAAAAAAGAAATAGAAAGAAGAACGACATTTTCATATCCATATGAAACCGTAGAAAATATACCTGCAAAGGTAAGCGTGTCAGCACTGAAGGAAAAGCATATGGAGGAGTTGGAGGAACAGCGTGGATTGGAATTATTCCAGCCTGTCAAGGAAAGCTATGTGCCTGCATTCTTAGCGGGAAAGACAAAATTAACAGGAGCCGGAAGGGGAACTGCATTTCACCGCGTGTTGGAATTATTTGATTATTCGGTTGAACCATCAGTTGATAATTATAGACAAATGATTCAGAAACTTTTAGAAAATGGTAGAATTGATAAGGATAGCGCAGATTGTATTGACTATAATAAGCTGGTGGATTTTGCAGCTTCTGATGTTGGCAGAAGAATGAAGAAGGCAAGTCTTAATGGAACACTTAAACGTGAGGCTAAATTTGTTATGGGTGTCAGTGCATCCCAAATTGATAAAGAATACAATGATAGTGAAAATGTTTTGGTTCAGGGAATAATTGATGCATATTTTGAAGAAAATGGTAAAATAGTTCTTGTAGATTACAAAACCGATAGAGTAAGCAGCATGAGTGAACTGACTGACAGGTACGCAACACAGTTGGAATGCTATGCTGAAGCTATACAAAAAATCACAGGATATGCTGTAGATGAAAAAATAATTTATTCAATACATTTATCTAAGGAGGAAATGGTATAATGATTTATCCACAATGGCTTAAAGAGGGAGATTTAATAGGGGTAACTGCTGTATCTGATGGTGCAACTGAAGAACTGGATATTAAAAGGTTTAAAAATGCGTCTGACAAGCTTGGAAAATCAGGATATATGACTATTTGTACACCGAATGTGTATACTGCTGACGAGACGGGCAGAAGCTCATCAGGTCAGGAACGTGCGAAGCAGTATGAGAATCTTGTGGAGGATAGCAGAATAAAGTGTATTATTTCAGCAAAGGGTGGAAATTACCTCAATGAAATGCTTGAGTATGTGGATTTTGAGAAAATTTGTGCCCGCCCTGTATGGTTTCAGGGTTATTCGGACAATACAGGTTTAATTCATGTACTTACAACCTGCTATGATATGGCTGCTATATATGGAAACAATTTCGGAGATTTCGGTATGGACAAGTGGCATGCTTCCATATGGGATAATATAGATTTATTGGAAGGCAAGAAAAAAATATATGAGGGCTACGACAAATATCAGGATAATTTCGTTGACAGAATTACAGGTGTTGAGGGCTATGAACTTACAAAACAGACAAAATGGTATACGGCAGACGGTATGCCAGCCAATTTTAAAGGCAGGCTCATAGGAGGATGCTTAGATGTTCTTCTATTTTTACAGGGAACGAAGTATGATGGAACTGAACAGTTTATATCTAAGTATAAGGATGACGGAATTATATGGTATTTTGAGAGCTTTTCTACAGATGCTGAAAATCTCATGCTATTCATATGGAAGTTAAAGGAAATTGGCTGGTTTAAATACTGCAAGGGCGTTATATTTGGAAGACCAATGTTTTTTAATTCATTTTCCGGCATTTCGTATCAGGAAGCAGCTATGTATGCCCTTGGAAGTCTCGATATTCCGGTAGTATTTGAGTGCGATTTTGGTCACAAGCCACCAAGAATTCCGTTGATAAATGGTGCACTGGCCGGTGTTTCGTGTGTAAATGGAAAAGGAACAATCCGTTATTTAGAATAAGATATTTTTTTGAGGGTCATACTTTACACAGGAGGTGACCTGCATTGGCAACTAAAATTAAATCAATCGAGGATGTTAAAAAGCTTGATTACAGGCAGCAGATTAAGTATGAGATAGCAGAGGAGCTGGGACTGATAGATAAGGTATTTGAATCAGGCTGGCGCTCGTTATCAGCCAGGGAAACAGGAAAGATTGGCGGACTTACAAGAAACAGACTTAAAAATAAATAAATAAATATTGCAAAGGTGTGTTCCATAAACTATAATAGCCTTTGTAAAAATAAAACAAACGGAGAAAGTCATGTTAGAACTTAAGAATGTATCTTTTGAGGTACAGGGTGAAAATAACACTAAAGGGATACTTAAGAATATTAACTTAACGGTTGATGACAAGAAATTTATTGCAATTACCGGACCTAATGGCGGTGGAAAGTCAACACTTGCCAAGATAATTGCTGGAATAGAGAAACCAACAGAAGGAAAAATATTTTTTAATGGTACAGATATAACAGATATGTCCATTACAGACAGAGCCAATTTAGGTATAAGCTTTGCATTTCAGCAGCCTGTAAGATTCAAGGGAATCAAAGTCAAGGACCTTATAAAGCTTGCAGCGGGTGATGGAATCAATGTGGCAGGAGCCTGTGATTATTTATCTGAGGTTGGTTTGTGTGCGAGGGATTACATTAATAGAGACGTTGATGGCAGTCTTTCAGGTGGTGAGCTTAAAAGAATAGAAATTGCAACAGTGATAGCCAGAAACACACCATTATCTGTATTTGATGAACCGGAGGCAGGTATTGACCTTTGGAGCTTCAGCAACCTTATTCGTGTATTTGAGAAGATGCACAAGGAACAGGAGAACAGTATAATTATTATTTCTCATCAGGAACGTATACTTAATATAGCAGATGAAATTGTAGTTATAGCAGATGGCACAGTGAAAGCAACAGGTAAGAAGGATGACATATTACCTGAATTACTAAAGGGAACCGGTGGATGTCGTTTTTATCAGGACCCAGATGGTGAGAAATAGGGAGGAACAGCACAATGGATGAAATACAGAAGACTTTACTAGAGCAGATAGCTGACCTTCATGAGGTTCCGGAAGGCGCTTACAATATAAGAGCTAATGGTCAGATGGCAGCTAGAAATACAACTGCTAACATAGATATCGTAACTAAGACAGATAAGCCGGGAATAGATATTATAATTAAACCTGGTACTAAGAATGAAAGTGTTCATATTCCTGTATTGCTTAGTCAGACAGGACTTACTGAGATGGTTTATAATGAGTTTTTCATAGGAGATGACTGTGATGTAACTATTATAGCAGGATGTGGCATTCACAATGGTGGAGAGAAACGTTCTGAACACAGTGGAATTCACAGCTTTCATATAGGTAAGAATGCTAAGGTTAAATACGTAGAGAAGCATTACGGACAGGGTGATGGCAGCGGCGAGCGCGTCATGAACCCAACAACTGCAGTTGAGATAGATGAGAATGGCTATATGGAGATGGAGACAACTCAGATAAGAGGAATTGATTCAACTAAGCGAGAGACAACTGCTAAATTGGCAGCGGGAGCAAAGATTGTAATCAGAGAGAAGCTTATGACCCATGGAAAGCAGTATGCAGAGACATCGTTTTCAGTGGACTTAGATGGCGAGGACTCAAGTGCAAATGTAATATCAAGATCTGTGGCAAAGGATGAATCAAAGCAGCTGTTCCTTTCAAAGATAAATGGAAATAACAAGTGTGCAGGACATACAGAATGTGATGCTATTATTATGGATAATGCAAAGATAAGCGCAATACCGGAGATAACAGCCAATCATTTAGAGGCTCAGCTTATTCATGAAGCAGCAATTGGAAAAATTGCCGGAGAGCAGATCATCAAGCTTATGACACTCGGCTTGACTGAAGCAGAGGCAGAGGCACAGATAGTCAATGGATTCCTAAAATAAACATTTTAATTCATGACCAGGTGAAATATGCATCTGGTCATAATTATTCTTAATAAACATTTAATTGACTTTCGGTCATTTTATTTCTATAATGGCATCAAATATAATGTAAAGGATATGTAAAGATGGAGAATGAAAGTAAGACACTAACAGAGAAACAATACATCATATTATTAATATGCAGCTGTATAATGATTGTCGGAGGAAGATTAATAGCACAGGCTATGTCACCGCTGTTTGCAAGCTATAATTATGGGCAGATGACGGATTTCTTCGTTGAAATAATTACGTGTGTTATATGGTCAGTTATGATAATTGGCACAACAATTTTAGTATATAGAAGAGAAAAGGTTAATATTACATTCAATATCAGAACAAGAGGCAGAGAACTCGAGAATAAGAACCTGTTTGCAGTAATTATTGTTGTAGTTGCCGCAATATTTATTATCAGTGCACAGATTGGATTTCAGGTGAAACCGTTTTACGATATGGGCGTTAAGTTTACAGGATATGAATTCATGGCAAACATTGGTGGCATACTTCGAAACTGTATAAAATGTGTCTGGATGATAATAATTATGGAATGCGCTCAGGCCATTGGAGAGGCTCACTGCAGTAAGCCATATATACCATGGGGTGGAATTGCACTCATGTGCACGATTGGTATTTATGATATTGTGTGTGGCATGACAACACTTGTGATAACTTATTTATTGATGAACATTGTATTTGGTGTGATATATATGCTTACTAATAAAAGCGTGAGTAAGACATATTTGAGTATCCTGTTAATATACATATTCTAAGGTGTATACGTGGAGGTTAAGATGAAGGAACATATGAAAAATTGGTTTAAAGATAACAAAATAGTAGTTATATTTATTGCGTTCTCATTTCTTATGGAGCTTATCTCGGTATATGCGGTTGAAGGCGTAATGGTAATAAGGGACCCTAAGCTGTACGTTGGCGTGTGGGGAATGCTTGTATTTATTCTTCTTATGCTGAAAAATAATAAGACACGATTCATAGTCAGTTCATTGATTTTACTTGTACAGGCTATTGGTGATTTGGTATTTGTTGTAGTGTATGATATGACAGGACAGTATTTTGATTTTGGAATGCTGTATTTAAGAAATGATGCATGGGGCATACTTGAAAGTATTCCAATGAATTTTATAGCATTTTACTCAGCTTTATTTTTCTGTATTATGTATTTTATTTTTGGAAACAGATGTGCAAAAAGAATTAAAAAAATAGAAGTAAGTAGAATTTCGAGAATTGTTTATGGGTTGATGGCAGTTGTATGTGGGTGTGTTGCAATATACACCACATATTTATATAATGCGGACACAGAAGATAAATATAACAAGATGATTAATAACAAAGAAGGCTTTGTATATTCAAGTATGGGTATCATGGGAAATCTTGTAAATGAGATTTCTAAAGGTCTTGTGTATGATGAGACAGAAAAGCTTGATGATAAAGAAATAGAGAAATATATTTATGGTGAGGTATCTGAGAAGTCGCCATATTTCTCAGTTTCAAAGGATAATAATGTTGTGACAATCCTGGTGGAGTCATTTGAGTGGTTTTCATTTATACAGAACGACGAGTATCCAAATGGATTAGGACTTAATAAGGATGAGCTTGAGTATCTATTTCCAAATCTTACAAAGTTCTATAATGAAAGTGTTGTTATGACTAATTTCCATTCTAAGGAAAAGACAGATATATCTGAAACACTCAGTATTTTGGGCAGCTATCCTACAGATGCCTATGTAGATTATGATTTTCAGTATAACGAAATGCCGCAGACGGTACCTAATATACTTAAGTATCTTACAAATGGTAATATCACAATGAATTCTTTCCATAACGGATACAAATCATTTTATAACAGGGAGCTTACGCATGCGGCATTTGGGTTTGAAAGCCTGTCAGATTGTTATGATATGATAGATATGACTAATAAGGCAGTTGAGGACGGCACTATAGAAGAACCTACAATGTTTAATTACATGGATGAGGGAGAGAGAAATCTTGATTCGGAAATGATTACAACCTGTAAGGATAAAATGTTTCCAACTAACAGCAGATTCTATACATATATAACTTCAATAACTATGCATGGAATTTATTATGAGAGAGAGAATCTTTCGGACAATATGGAGAAGCTTCTTGAAGTGTATATACCAAAGGATCCGGATGATGAGAATGAACAGATTCTTATGAATTATGTTACAACGGTAATGGATTTTGATAAAGCTCTTGGAATTATGATGGATGATCTTGAAGAAAAGGGACTCCTTGACAATACAACGATTGTAATGTTTGGTGATCATAATTCATATTATCAGCAGCTTAGCAACTACGTGAAAGATATATATGATTATGATACTGATAATTACTATACAGATTTATATAAGGTTCCACTTATGATTTATGATAAGAATGTGGAACATCAGGTAATTTACAAGTTCACATGTACATCTGATATGGTTCCAACAATACTTGATTTATTGGGAATAAGGGTATACAGTAATATGTATTATGGTCATTCAGTTTTTTCAGATGAGGAGTCAGTGTTATATTCTAGAGCGTATGGATTTTTTGTTGGAGATGGAATTCTTTGCAGAAACTTTAATAATATGCTGTACTATGCACCATCAGTGACAGATAAGTATTTCAAAGAGTTCAAGACCAATTCAGTGGAGCTTGTCAATAAGATAAAATATTGTGATCAGATTTTCTATAATGATTACTTTGCAGATGATACACATATGGAAACTTATAGAGATAAGTTATCTGAAATTAATTGATAAACTAAAAGGTTAGAGTTATACTATTGCGTATAAATATTATTAAACTTTAGGAGGAGACAAGATGGGAGCTTATAAGAATAAGTATATGAATACTGAGAATGCGGCAAGCAGATTTAATGATGTAAGATACAGGGATTATGTTTTATATCATGCTATACAGGAGGATAAGAGACTCTGTGTAGGAGAAAGCATTAAGGATAGAATGGAATTAACAAAGGTAAAGAGTACATTTACCGATGCTATGACATATATAACCACTGATTATGAGGGTAGTGGTGAATTATATTTGGAGATGTGTCGTAAGGGATGTCTTAATGACTTCTATAATTATGATGATGTTATTGAAGAATATAAGAGAAATGGAGTAGATTTTAAGGAAGAGGGCACGGCTGATAAGATTAAGGAATATATGGGTTATGAGATTCTTGATCTTATGAGTGGAAGATACTTTGATTATAAGTTCCCTACAGAATTATGGCATCATGCGATTATTGGTATGATGTTTGGGTATCCTATAGATATCACTGCTGTGGATATTATGGAACACTAACACGAAAGGAAGTAAATGTAGCATGACAAAGATTGATATTGTGTCAGGATTTTTAGGCGCAGGCAAAACAACACTTATTAAGAAGCTTATTGCTGAGGCATTCAGTGGAGAGAAGCTTGTTCTTATTGAGAATGAATTTGGTGAAATAGGAATTGATGGCGGATTTCTCAAGGATGCAGGAGTAGAGATTACAGAGATGAACTCAGGATGTATCTGCTGTTCGTTGGTAGGAGATTTTGGTACTGCACTCAAGGAGGTTATAGAAAAGTTTTCTCCAGATAGAATTATAATTGAGCCATCAGGTGTAGGAAAGCTTTCTGATGTAATGAAAGCAGTTAATAATGTTGGTGGAGATATTAAGATTAACAGTACAACAGCAGTAGTTGATGGACTTAAGACTAAAATGTATATGAAGAACTTCGGTGAATTTTTCAACAATCAGGTTGAAAGTGCCGGTACAATTGTTATCAGCAGATCACAGAAGATGCCACAGAAGGCACTTGATGAATGTGTTGCAGCTCTTAAGGAACATAATGATCAGGCAACAATAATTACAACACCATGGGAAGATATTGCTGGAAAACAGATACTTTCTGCTATGGAAGAGAAGAAGTCCCTTGCAGATGAGCTTATGGGAGAAGAAGAAATTTGTCCTGAATGTGGACATCATCATGACCATGAGCATCACCATGACCATGAAGAATGCGGATGCGGACATGACCACGAGCATGAGCATAACCACGAGCATCATTATGATCATGAAGAATGTGGATGCGGACATGACCACGAGCATGAGCATGACCACGAGCATCACCATGACCATGAAGAATGTGAATGCGGACATGACCACGACCATGAGCATGATCACGACCATGAAGAATGTGGATGTGGACATGACCATCACCATCATCACCATGCTGATGAAGTATTTACAAGCTGGGGTGTTGAGACAGCTCACAAGTTTACCAAAGCTAAAGTAGAAGAGGCTTTGAAAAAATTAGCTGAGACAGAGGAATATGGTTTTGTACTCAGAGCAAAGGGGATTATTCCTGATGAAGACGGAACATGGATTTATTTTGATCTTGTTCCAGGTGAATATGAGCTTAGAACCGGAGCTGCTGATTATACAGGAAAGTTATGCGTAATTGGTAAGGACCTCAAGGAACATGAACTTGAAAAGTTATTTGAAGTATAATTTGGAGGAACTTTATGAATAAAGAAATACCGGTATTTCTATTCACAGGATTCTTAGAGAGCGGCAAGACGACATTTGTAAGAGATACTATAGAAGACAGAGAGTTTATTGCAAATGAAAGAGTACTGCTTATAGTATGTGAAGAAGGAATGGAAGAATATGATGATGCAGCTCTTGCAAAACGAAAGATATTCGTGGAGAGAGTTGAGAATCAGGAGGACCTTACACCTGAGTATTTATCAAAATGTGATGAACTTCACAGCCCACAGAAGGTTATGATAGAATACAACGGAACATGGAATCTTGAACCCCTGATGAAAGAAGAAAATTATCCTGATGGCTGGATACTTGCACAGGTAATTTCAACAGTTGATGCAACAACATACCCTGTATATTGGAATAATATGCGTTCTATGATTATGGAGCAGTTAAAGCTGTCAGATTTAGTTATTCTCAACAGATGTGATGAGACGACTAAGAAGAATGATTTTAGAAGAAACATAAAGATGTTTAACAACAAAGCACAGATTGCCTATGAGGCAAAAGAAGGCTTTGTCGGAGAACTTCCGGATGAGGGAATGCCATTTGATTTAGATGCAGATATTGTAGATATTGACAATGATGATTATGGCATTTGGTTCACAGATGCTATGGATAATTCTAAGAAATACGATGGCAAGATTGTGAGATTCAATGCACTTGTATTCAAGCCACCAAAATATGGCAAGGGTGTATTCGTACCAGGCAGGTTTGCTATGACATGCTGCGCTGACGATATGACATATATGGGAATGCTGTGTAAATATGCAGATACAGACAAGCTTGTTGATAAGGACTGGATAACAGTAACAGCCAAAATCAAGAGAGAATTTGTTAAAGAATACAGAGGCAAGGGTCCTGTATTATATGCAATGAGTGTAGAAAAAGCAGAAAAGCCTGATGATATACTCGTATATTTTTAAATATTAATGAACAGTCACACGATTTCGTGTGGCTGTTTTTTTCGTTCAGACGAAGAATCAAGTATGGCTTTTTATGCTGCGTGGAGTAATGGTAAATTGTAGCTCGTAGAAATATGTATAATTTAATATGTGAAATATATACAAAAGAGAGCGTAAATATAAACTATAATTAAAAAAATACTAGTACTAAAGTTTCATTTATTCAAAATAGTGTTGCAATTTGCATAAATATACGTTAATATTTGACTTGGGTGTGGGAAACTTCACTAATAACATATTATATTAAAGGAGAAGGAGGGTATTTTTTTATGGAATTCTATAAAAAATATCGCCGATTGCTGGTAGTATTATCTATCGTGGCAATCGCAGCAGCAACTCTAATAGGTGGAGGGCTGTTTAAGAAAGCTGGTACGGTTACAGCTTCAACTAGTGAAGAAACCAAAGAAATTAACGGAACAATGATGCAGTATTTCGAGTGGGACTTAGCAAGTGATGGAACACTTTGGAATAAGGCAGCAGATCAGGCGGATGATCTTGCTAAAGCGGGTTTTACAGCATTATGGCTTCCACCAGCTTATAAGGGAACTTCAAGTTTAGACGTAGGATACGGCCCTTATGATCTGTATGATCTTGGTGAGTTCAATCAAAAAGGAACTGTAAGAACTAAGTATGGTACTAAAGCGCAGTATTTAAATGCAATCAATGCATTACATAACAATGGAATGCAGGTATATGCAGATATAGTACTCAATCACAAAGCAGGCGCTGATACAACAGAAACAGTCAGTGCAGTTCAGGTAAATGGAGGAGACAGAAATAATACACAGAGTGGAGCATATAATATCGCTTCTTGGACAGTATTTAATTTCCCAGGCAGAGGAAATACATATTCTTCATTCAAATGGAATGCTAATTGCTTTGATGGTGTAGATTATGATAATAATCAGAAGAAAAATGCATTATTTAGATTTGCTAATAAGTCTTGGGACTGGCAGGTTGATACAGAGAATGGTAACTATGACTATTTAATGTATGCCGATCTTGACTTTGATAACACAGACGTTGTTAACGAACTTAAGTCTTGGGGTAAATGGTATGTAGATACAGCTAATCTTGACGGATTCAGACTTGATGCTGTAAAACATATCAAATATAAGTTCTTCAGCGATTGGTTAACATCAGTTAGACAGAGCACAGGCAAAAATTTATTCTCAGTTGGTGAATTCTGGTCAGGCGATGTTAACAAGTTAAATAACTATCTTGCAGAAACAAATGGTACAACATCATTATTTGATGTTCCATTACATAACAATATATTCGCAGCTGCAAATGGTGGTGGCGGATATGATATGAGAAATATCCTTAATAACACATTAATGTCTACTAATCCGGCACTTGCTGTAACATTTGTAGATAACCATGATACACAGCCGGGACAGTCATTACAGTCATATGTTAGTGACTGGTTCAAGCCACTTGCATACACACTTATCCTCACAAGACAGGAAGGATATCCATGTGTATTCTATGGAGATTATTATGGACTTGCTAAGGGCGGCTCTAATTTCAAGAGTGTTATCGATAACCTTATGGTAGCAAGAACACAGTATGCTTATGGTACACAGCATGATTACTTTGATGATTCAAATGTTGTTGGATGGACAAGAGAAGGTAATGCAGATCATAAGAATTCAGGACTTGCAGCATTAATCACAGATGGTGGTTCTGGAAGCAAGTATATGTACGTAGGTCAGTCACATGCAGGAGAAACATGGTATGACTTAACAGGACATGTATCAGGAACAGTAACAATTAATGGTTTAGGTTATGCAACATTTTCAGTAATTGGTGGATCTAACTCAGTGTGGGTTCCTAAAAAAGGAAATGAGACAACATCAATTGAGCAGACAACATCTAATCAGGAAACAACTTCTTCAGATGGAACAAATGTTGTAACTATTTACTACAAGAACAGCTGGAATAATTCATATGTTCATTACAAAGTAGGAAATGGAACATGGACAGCAGCACCTGGTGTTAAGATGACAGATGTTACATCTGACTATGCAACAATTACAATCGATCTTGGAAGCTCGTCTGAATTGACAGCCTGCTTCAATGATGGAAGTAATACATGGGACAGCAAGAATGGAGCAAATTATACATTTACTAAAGGTGTGTATACTGTTAACAATACTAATGTAACAAGTGGAAAGCCATCAGGTATTGGAGAGGAAACAACATCTAAGGAGGAAACAACTTCCAACGAAGAAACAACTTCAAATCAATCAGGAAATACACTTACAATTTACTATAAGAACAGCTGGTCAAATACATATGCTCACTACAAAGTAGGAAATGGAACATGGACAGCAGCACCAGGAACAAAGATGACAGATGTTACCGGCGATTATGCTAAAATAGTAATTAACATGGGAACATCAACAACTGTAACAGCCTGCTTCAATAATGGATCAGGAACATGGGATAGTAAAAATGGAGCTAACTACTCATTCAAGGCAGGTGTATACACTGTAAGTAATACAAATATAACAAGTGGAAAGCCAGCGGGACTTGAAGACGAGACAACTTCGAAGGAAGAGACAACTTCGAAGGAAGAGACAACTTCACAGGAAGAAACAACTTCACAGGAAGAGACAACCTCAAGCCAGAATAAGAACACACTTACAATTTACTATAAGAACAGCTGGTCAAATACATATGCTCACTACAAAGTAGGAAATGGAACATGGACAGCAGCACCAGGAACAAAGATGACAGATGTAACAGATGCTTATGCTAAGATTGTAATTGATATGGGTTCATCAACAAATGTAACAGCTTGTTTCAACAATGGTTCGGGTACATGGGACAGCAAGAATGGAGCAAATTATTCATTTAATGCAGGAACATATACAGTTACAGATGGAAGCATTACATCAGGAGCACCTGATTTGACAAATAACTCAAAATCAGTAACAATTTACTACAAGAGCAATTGGTCAAATACATACGCTCATTACAGAGTAGGTACCGGTACATGGACTAATGCACCAGGTGTGAAGATGACTAACTCAAATGGTTACGCTAAGATAACAATTGATCTTGGTTCATCAAGCACATTAACAGCCTGCTTTAATAATGGCTCAGGTTCATGGGACAGCAAGAATGGAGCAAATTATTCATTTCAGTCTGGAACATACACTGTAAATAATGGCTCAATCTCTACCGGAGCACCAAACTAATATAACTAAACCTTACAACGAGAGTATTCAATTTATTGAATACTCTTGTTTTTTTAGTAATAAAATGATATAATTAGAATACAAATTTTACGAAAGGAAAAGTGCACATATTTGTGTATAGGAAAATGAATGAATAGTTTTAGAAGAAGAGCAGCAGCAATGTGTATGAGTTTTATTATGGTATTTGCAACATGTCTGGTTACACTTCCGGGCAGCAGTATTAATGCATTTGCAACTGTTACCAAGAGATTAAGTATGGATTATAATCTCTATGATAGCATGACAGATGAGTATTCAATTAAGGTTGAGGCAGGTCAGAGTGTTGAGATTAGCGCATATATAGAGTATACATATGCCAATTCGAACACAGATTATTTTAGCAGCAGTTATTTAACTAATTTAAGTGGAGATACATATACAAGCAGTGTACCATCCGTAGCATCGATTAATTCGAAGACGGGTAAGCTTACAACTAAGAAGAGTGGTACAACGGTTGTGACAGTTAAGTATAAGGGAATTAAGACAACAATTAAAGTAATTGTCAAGGCAAAGGGTTCACTGGGAAGTGGAAAGTCAACATACAAGAACCTGAAGAAGCTTGCATCGAAGATAATTGCAAGCAATCCTGGCAAAATAACAAGCAAGAACAGATATGATATTAGCAATAATCTATATAAGCTATCTGCTATGAGTGACAAGTATACATCAGTAGATTACAGAGGCTTTGCTAATAAGAAGATAGATGGTGTATATCAGATAACTAATGAGCTGGTAATTCCACAGATGTATGTGTATGTTACTGCGAATGAAGCAATTGTAGAATATGTGGATAAGTACAGACCTATTGATACTGAGAAGGCCACATCTAACACATTTAAGATTAAGTCTGTAAGTGGCAAGAAGAACTTAGTTAAGGTAACACTCACAAGAGCAGTTACATCAAGAGATATATTTGCTATTAATGAATCGACATACTGGGACACAGAGACAACAGATGCGAAGAAAGCAGGCTTTCCTATCTACATAAAGGATACAAAGACAGGTCACAAATATTATGGTATTGCTACTGTGACAAAAGGAAGCAAAGTAATTAATATTAAGCTTGTAAATAATACCCTTAAAAAAGGAAGAAAGTATAAGCTCGATACGAAAATGAACTTTTATTATGATGTATATGATTGGACAAAGGGAAAGACATTTACAGCAAAATAATACAGATATAGACACATTATTACGAAAGGAAAAGTACGATATAATCGTATAGGAAATCATATGAATAATTTCAAAAGAAGAGTTGCAATTTGTATGAGTTTTATTTTAGCATTTGTTGGCTGTCTGGTTACACTTCCAGGTAGCAGAGTTGAAGCATTAGCGGATGTAAGCAAGTCTATGTACTTTGATAATAATTTAAGAAACTACATGACAGATACGAATGAAATGCAGGTTGAAGCGGGACAGACAGTACAGTTAGGTGGTTACATCAAGTATTATTACTATAATTTTGATACCTCTTACTATCTTAATAAGTATTTAATACAGTTAAGTGGAGATACATATACAAGCAGTGTTCCATCGGTAGCTGCAATTGATACTAAGACAGGCAAGCTTGTTACAAAGAAGGCAGGAACAACAGTTGTAACTGTCAAATACAAAGGGCTTGAAGAGAAGATTACTATTATTGTTAAGTCAAAAGGTTCATTGGGAACAGGCAAGTCAAAGTATAAGAATCTTAACAAGTATTCATTGAGACTGCTTTCCGAGAATCCACTTAAGATTACAAGCAAGAATCGATACGACATTAATAATAACAAGTATTTATTGTCACAACAGTTGGATAAATTCACATCCATAAGTGATAGAGGATTTGCTAATCAGAAGAAAAATGGAATGGTTTCAACAACTAATGCATTAGTACTTCCTAATATGTATGTATATGCAATTGCCAATGATACCATAAGTGAATATGCTGATAAGTACACACCTATAGGAACACGTGCCTCTAAGGCATTCAAGATAAAGACTGCAAGCGGCAAGGGTGATACGATTAAGGTAACATTGACAAAATCTGTTACTGCTACTCAGATATTTGCTATTAACAAGTCAACCAATTGGGATACAGAGACCTTAGACACAAAGCAGGCAGGGTTCGCTGTATATGTTCAGGATATTAAGACAGGACATAAGTATTATGGTATCGCAACGGTGACTAAGGGCAGTAAGAACATGACGATTACACTTGTGAATAATACACTCAAGAATGGAAGAAAGTATCGTTTGATTTCAACGATGAAAGGATATGAAGATAAGTATGGCTGGACAAAAGGCAAGACATTCAAAGCGACAAAGTAAGTATAGCTTTAATGACATGTTGTTGCCTATATTAGCAGTATTGTGTATTATGCCATTTGTTGTGCATCTAAAGGAATATGATTATGGATACAGCGAATATATGTGGCATTCAGCTGACAGCACTACTCAGGATATTTATTCATATTACAGAAGCATATTCTTTTTGGTAGTGTGTGGTTTTGCACTGATACTGTTATTGTTTAGAATTGCAATATATACGGATTTAACCAAGAGGATGAAGATATTTATACCTTTATCTGTTTACGCAGTACTTACAATTGCATCTTCTATGTTATCTATTAATGTTGATGCATCTTTGAAATGTAACTTTTACCAGTTTCAGAGCTTGTTTGTACTGCTAGGTTACATCCTTATGTGCATATATACATATCAGATAATGGAAAAGGATTCAGATTACAAGAGCATAGTGCACGGTTTGTGTATTATGTTCTTTCTGATTTCCATTGTCGGATTCTTTCAGATTATAGGCAGGGATTTGTTAAACTATAAATGGATTCAGAAGTTGATAATGTCAAGGACACAATATGAAATATATGGTGGACAGATTGAGGATGTGTACACTGGAAATAATGTTTATTTGACATTGTTTAGCTCCAATTATGCTGGTGTGTTTCTAACAATGATGTCAGCTGTTTTTGGAGTTTTAGCATATTACACTAAAAATCGTCAGCGGGTAATGAATATCGTATTATTTGCCATATCGATAATTCTTACATGGTTTACATATTCGAGAAGTGCCCTTGCTGCACTGGCAATTGGAGCAATTGTATTTGTAGTAATAAATATTGGGCGCAAACATAAACGAGAAATGTTATATGGATTTGCAGGTATATGTGCCATATTTATTGTGTGTATTATTGTTGATGGAACTATGGGATTCAAGTTCATTTCCAGAATGATAGATGCGAAAGCATCATCAGGAATAAGCGATATGAGTACGGGAACAGATGGTGTTTCCATAACCTTCAATGATAGTACATACGTGATAAGTACAGATAACGGAAATGTTAAGGTAATGCGAGATGATACAGTAATTAGCTGTGATAAAAAATCGCCAGATTCCAATGAATATATACTTCCATTTGGAAAGGATGCTTTATGTAGTGTTATCAACTATGACGATATGGAAATGATAAACCTTAATGTTGAGGATTACAACTTTGAATTTGCCAATGAAGATGGTGTGTGGTATTACTACAATGAAGGTGGAAAACTAGATTCAATTGATAAAGTAAGCCATATTGACTGTAACGGTCTTGAATATCTTGGATCAGGACGAGTATATATTTGGTCAAGAACGATTCCACTATTGAAGAAACACTTGTTAATAGGCAGTGGCCCTGATACATTTGCAGAGGTATTTCCTCAAGATGATTATGTTGGCAAATATTTATACGCCGGAACGACGCGACGAATAATGGAAAATGCTCATAATGATATTCTTAATCACAGTGTTCAGGAGGGTGTGCTGGCAACAATATGTCTTATGATTTTTGTGATTTTGATTATAATAAGAGGGTTCAAGCATTTTTGTAAATGTGATATGACTAATTATTCCAACCAAGCAGGGGCTGCATGCTATATAGCAGTTATTTGCTATGTGACAGGAAGTATGTTTAATGCTGGAACTCTATATACGACGCCATTTGCCTGGGTGTTCATAGGAATAATATTGTCAGTAGTTAATAAAAAGGTAATTGAATAATATTAAGTCTTGAAATGCTTGTTGAAAAGTGTTTCAGGACTTTTTTTCTTGACATGTAAATAGTTTTATTATAAAATAACTTTCGTTTAAAATAAATTTGATTCGAAAGGGAAAGAAAATGGCTAAAATAATAACAGACAGTTCATGTGATTTATCAGTTGAAGAGGCTAAAAACCTTGGAGTAGAGATGATTTGCATGACAGTTGTATTTGATGACAGACATTACATTGACAAAATAGAATTAGACAACAATGAGTTTTATGATAAATTAGAGACATGTGAAAGTATTCCATCTACGACACTTCTTAATCCGGCAGATTATATAGAGATGTTTGATAAATACCCTGATGAAGATATAATTGTGATAACAATTGGCAGTAAGCTTAGTGGAACATTTCAGTCAGCAAATATTGCAAAGGATATGACAGAGCGAGATAATATATATGTAGTTGATTCGAAAAATGCCACAGCAGGACAGGGACTTCTTGTTAAACAGGCAGCAAAGTGGAACAAAGAGGGAAAGAACGCTAAGGAGATAGTTGAGGGCTTGGAATATATGGCTTCCAATGTGAAGATCGTGGCAATTATGGATACACTAAAGTATGTAGTTAAGGGTGGAAGACTTTCAGCTGTTGAGGGAGCAGTGGGAACTGTGCTTAATTTAAAGCCTGTTATATGCTTAGAAGATGGAGAGATAAAGATACTCAGTAAGAGCCGTGGAACAAAGGCTGCACTGCGAGAACTTACAAAAACGATAAATACAGATCTTTGTGTAGATGATAATTACGAAATGTGTTATATTCATAGTAAAAATGAAGATATGTTGACAAACTTTAGAGACCAGATGAACTATGACGGAAATTCATACATGTTGGGGAGCATCGTTGGAACACACATAGGACCTGGCGCAATAGGAATGGCATATATCGGAAGAAAATAGGAAGGTATAGTGAATGAATTTAATCAATTTAGGTAAGAGTGACATCTTGGCACCAAGAATTGCAATGGGATGCATGAGAATAGCAGACAAGAGCAGAGAAGAGATATCAGAGTATATTTCAAATGCTATGGATAAGGGAGCTAATTTCTTTGACCATGCTGATATTTATGGAAATGGTGAATGTGAGCGAAAGTTTGGGAAGGTGGTTAATCTCAAAAGCAGTGTTCGTGAACAGATGATAATTCAATCTAAATGTGGTATTGTCCCAGGAAAACGTTATGATTTTTCAAAAGAGTATATCATGTCAGCAGTGGATGGAAGCCTTAAGAGACTAGGCACAGATTACCTTGATATACTTGTGCTTCACAGACCGGATGCACTGATGGAACCGAAAGAGGTTGCAGAAGCCTTTGATGAACTTCATAGTCAGGGAAAGGTTAGATATTTTGGAATGTCTAATCAGAAGACAATGCAGTTAAGATTATTGGCAAAATACCTTAATCAACCAATAATAGTAAACCAGCTTCAGCTTAGTATTACTAATTCAAACATGATAAGTAATGGAATCAATGTAAATATGCTAAATGATTCATCAATAGATAGAGATGGAAGTGTTCTTGATTATTGCAGGCTTGAAGATATAACCATTCAGACCTGGTCACCATTCCAATTTGGTTTCTTCGAAGGTGTATTCCTTGGAAATGACAGATTTCCAGAACTCAATAACAAGATAAATGAAATTGCAGCAAGATATAATGTAAGCAATACAACAATAGCACTTGCATGGATTTTGAGACATCCTGCAAAAATGCAGACAGTAATAGGAACAACCAACATTAATAGAGTAAATGAATGTTTAGAGGCAGATAAAATTACACTCACAAGAGATGAGTGGTATGAAATATACATGGCAGCAGGAAATATGCTACCATAATACAAGTAATTCTTGCAATTTTCTTATTCATGATATAAACTGTTTAAGTATATTAAAAACTGAACGGAGGAAAAATTCATGAAAAAGAAAATTGCATTATTATTTGCAACAATAATGACTGTTGGCTTATGCGCATGTGGAAGCAAAGTACCAGCTAATAAGGTTAACAGTGTAGATGATTTAGAAGGAAAGAAAATAGGTGTTCAGCTTGGAACAACAGGCGATGTCTATGCATCAGAAGTAAAGGATGCAGAAATTATACAGTACAAGACAGGCCCTGATGCTGTACAGGCTCTTAAGTAGGGAAAGAATGACTGCGTTATCATTGATGAGCAGCCAGCTAAGGCATTTGTTGAGAAGAACAGTGACCTCAAAATATTAGATGAAGAATTTACATTAGAAGATTACGCTATCTGTATTTCTAAAGAGAATTCAGAACTTAAGGACAAAATTAATACAGCATTGGCAGAGCTTAAGGAAGATGGAACTCTTGATAAGATTAAAGAATCTTGGATTAATCCGGAAGACGGCAAAGAAAAGGGTGAAGATTCTTATAAGACACCAGAAGGAACAGAGTATCCTAATGGAACACTTAAAATGGTAACAAATGCTGCATTTGAGCCATATGAATTCCAGGAAAATGGTGAAGTATCAGGATTAGATATCGATATGGCTACAGCTATCGCAGATAAGCTTGGCATGAAGTTGGAAGTTAAAGATATTGATTTTGATTCTATTATCACATCAGTTCAGACAGGTAAAGCAGATATCGGCGTTGCAGGTATGACAGTAACAGAAGATAGACTTAAGAATATTGATTTTACAGACTCATACACTACCTCTAAACAGGTAATAATCGTAAGAAAGAAATAAGCATATGTTTGATGATTTTAAAGCAAAATTCACACAAAATTTCATAGAGAACGATAGATGGAAATACTTATTAAATGGTCTTGGAAATACATTGAAGATTACATTTTTTGCAGTTATTCTCGGTATTTTACTTGGATTTATTGTGGCAACTATCAGATCAACTCATGACAAGACTGGCAAGTTAAAGATTCTTAATGCCATTTGTAAGGTATACTTAACAGTTATAAGAGGAACACCTGTTGTTGTACAGTTGATGATTATGTATTTCGTTATATTTACATCACCTAATACAAGTATGACATTTGTTGCAATAATTGCATTTGGAATTAATTCAGGTGCATACGTTGCTGAGATTGTACGTTCGGGAATTATGTCTATCGATAACGGACAGTTTGAAGCAGGACGAAGTCTTGGATTTAATTACTTACAGACTATGATTTATATAATTAGTCCACAGGCATTCAAGAATGTTTTGCCAGCACTTTCAAATGAATTTATCGTATTATTGAAGGAGACTTCAGTATCAGGATATATAGGCATGCAGGATCTAACTAAGGGTGGAGATATCATCAGAAGCCGTACATACGAGCCGATGCTCCCATTGTTTGCAGTTGCACTTATTTATCTTGCAATGGTCATGATTCTTACATGGCTTGTATCTAAGCTTGAAAGGAGGCTGCGTAACAGTGACCACTAATAATGATGTGTTAATTAAAGTGGATGACCTTCATAAGAGCTTTGGCAAGGTTGATGTACTCAAAGGAATTTCAACTGAGATTCGCAAAGGCGATGTAGTTGTTATTATAGGACCTTCAGGTTCAGGTAAGTCCACATTTTTACGAACACTTAACCTTCTTGAGGAACCAACAAGTGGTTCAATTTATTTTGAAGGAACAGATATTACAGACAAGAAGGTTGATATCAATGTTCATCGTCAGAAAATGGGGATGGTTTTTCAGCAGTTTAACCTTTTCCCACATATGACAATTCTTAAAAATATGACATTGGCACCAATTAAGCTTCTCAAGAAATCTAAGGCTGAGGCTGAAGAAAAGGCAATGGAACTTCTTAAAAGAGTTGGCCTTGAAGATAGAGCACTTGCATATCCATCACAGTTATCAGGTGGACAGAAGCAGCGTATAGCAATTGTGCGTGCACTGTGTATGGAACCAGATGTTATGCTGTTTGATGAGCCTACTTCAGCACTTGATCCTGAAATGGTAGGTGAAGTACTTCAGGTTATGAGAGATTTAGCACATGAAGGAATGACAATGGCTATTGTTACTCATGAAATGGGATTCGCTAAAGAAGTTGCCAATAGAGTATTATTTATTGATGAGGGAATTATCATGGAGGAAGCAGCACCGGAGGAATTTTTCGCTAATCCAAAATGTGACAGACTCAAAGATTTCTTATCAAAAGTATTATAGTCAGAACTTAAATATATTTATGAAAATACCACCGATTAGGTCAATGTCATTTAGTTAGTGACATAGCAGTTAATAAATTTTTATGAAAAAGACATT
>CAZBKO010000009.1:7276-38454 GCA_964492545.1 uncultured Lachnospiraceae bacterium | reverse complement strand
TGCAATGTTAGAGTATGAATCACTCGTCTGGCAATGGCAGAACCTCGCTTGGACACGTTTATTCCATTGATATATCCGGAGTCTGCTAGTATTTTCATTAACCTGCACCATCTTGGTTGTGTTATTCCAAGGCTCTCAGCTGATAATGTACTATTGTCAAGTTCTTCAACATCCATAGATTTTTCTAATATCCGAAGTATCTTATATATTAATTTAAAATTATCCATGTGCCTTACTTCCTTTCAGAGTATAAAAATACCACCATATCATTTCTGATTGGTGGTATTAATCAAATGGTCCACGTTCTTTTTTATCAATTTCCTGCAATTTTTCTATAATGACTTTCTTTTCTTCTTCTGAGCATTCATTACTTTTCAACTTTTCAAGTAATTCTATTTCTTCAGGAGTATAGTGTCTCATCATTTCTAATCACCTCACATTTTTATCATTTCCAGCAATATCTTTGCAATATTTAAATCAGATTCCATACACTCAGCTATGATTTCTGAAAAATAACCTCTTTGGTAAAAGCCATATGCATAGCTACTTATTTTTTCAAATTCAAGTTTATTACTATTAATATAGTTCAGTAGTAGTGTATCAATTCTTTTCCTTGATTCATTATAACTTATATTATTTCTATTAGCAACTTTTTTTATACAATCATAGTAATATTTATGTCCTAATTCGTGTAAGTATGGTGCATTTGCAGTTGAATTTGCAAATTGTCCTTTGGTTTTGTTCACATACTCTAATATTTTTTTGTTTGTATCGAACTTACTGTTAATAAATAATATTCCTGATTTACTATGATATCCTCCTATTGCAGCGGAATTTAACCCATTTTTATCAAAATCCACTACTGCGATTGTCGGAAATTCAAAGTCAGCTAGTACTATCTTTCTAATTTCACGAAGATGCTTTTCTGCTAATCGGACGGCTTTACTTCTCCTTGTGCTATCAATGTCTGCAAGCATATCAAACTCACTATTTTTAACTTTTTTTACATTTATAAGCTGTTTATCGATTTCTATCATACTATGTTCTGCATATTCTGGTCGAAAACTATTTGACATATAATCTATAGTATCTTTACACTCATCAGCTCTAGTCTGATACTTCTTCTTGTTATCCGGATCCAGTGAATACTTTGAAAGTCTCTCATTGCCCTCTAGCTGTCTCTGCAGATATTGCTCTTTTGCTTCTTCTTTTGACTGCTCTTCGATATCGTTAAGTTCCTCTATGGTGTATGTGTCATCGGGTGGAGCACTGATGCCTAGGAAATATGTAGTATGTATGTCCTTACATCTTGGGTGATACAAGCCTGCTGCCATTGCACTACTCATTAACGGATAAGGACCATCTTCAGAACTGCCTCCACTCCATACATCATCTATCAATACTTTTCCCACAAAAGGAAGACACTTAGGACAAGGATTTCCACCTCGCTTATTTATAATTACTGTAGCCAAGCTATTAAAGATAGACAAGGCAAGGCTCAAAAGATTAAAAGCTATGGACGGGGCTATATGCCACATGAGGTGGCTACAGAAGGAAAAGACTCAGAACACCATATGGAAAGATGAAATGATTAAGTATTTTGGAGATAAAGGAATAAGCGTCGAAAGCCTAAATTTCATTTCCGGAAATATGACATATGAGAAGATATGGAATTACATTGTAAAACAGAGTAAGGATTCGAACGATACAGCATCACACCTCATCAGTACCTGGCAGGACTATTTAAGCATGGCAAAGAGGGCTAAGAAGAACATTAATTTGGAAAAGGTGTACAAGCCTGCAAGCATCAGAGCAGCACATACGGACATGATAGCATTCTTTGCTGGAGAAGATATGAAAAAGGCAGCAGCCATGTGGGGCAAGAAATACAAGAAGGTTGATACTGTATGCTCTGAATTAACCAAGTACGAGTATAAGGACAAGAAATACGCAATAGTAGCTCCGAAATCAATATTAGACATCGTAAGAGAAGGAACAATCCTAGATCATTGTGTACACAGCTGTGATATCTACTACGACAGGATGAATAAGAGAGAAACCTACCTCTTATTCCTTCGAAAGGCAGCAGATATAGATACCCCATGGTATACGTTGGAGGTTGAGCCACACGGACAGATACGACAAAAGAGAACCACAGGAGACAATCAGAATAAGGATTTTGATGAAGCACTAGAATTTCTTAAGAAGTGGCAGAGAGCCATCACCAAGAGACTATCGAAGAAGGACTGGGAGTTAGGCGAGAAGAGTGACCGCCTCAGAAAAGAAGAATACAAGAAACTTAGAAAAGATGGAAACAAGATATGGCATGGAAAGCTTGCAGGGAAGTTGCTTGCAGATGTACTTGAAGTAGATTTCATGGCACTTGAAGAACCTGAACAAAATAATCAGCAAGTAGTATAGGAGGACAATATGGAAGAGATAACAGAATACAGTACATATGAGGAATTTAAACAGAGACTTGATGCGAATATAAGCAGTCAGGCAGAACACTTCGTAGAAGCAGGATATCTTTTAAAGATAGCAAGAGATACGAACATACTTGAAGGTGGAGGATATAAGACAGTTGCAGAATTTGCACAGAAAGAATATGGATTCTCAAAAGACATAGTAAGCAGATACATAGCAATTAATGACAGATTCAGTGAGAATAACTACTCAGATAAGCTTTCAGACAAGTATAAGGGCTATGGCTTCTCTAAATTAGCTGAAATGCTTACTCTTCCAGATGCAGTACTGGAAGAGATTAATACGAATCTTTCGAGAAATCAGATACAGGAGATAAAGAAAGAGATAAGAGAAGAAGAGAAAATATCAGACATAGAAGTATTGTGCGAGCCGAAGGAAAATCAAGGAATTTCGACACAAAACATACTTGAAGAGGTATTCCATCAGTGGGTAAAGGACAATAAAGGGTTCTTTGAGTCGCTAAAGGCAGCAGACCGTAATAATGAAGTACTTGATATTATAGCTCCTACTGGAAGTGGAATGCTTATGGGTAGAATATCGGGTAAAGGCAAATATATGATATCGATTAAGGGTGTCGAAGAGCCTGTAACGGTAATGAACCTTAGAAGTAATGAAAAAGAAACCTTCCAAATGTCTGATATCAGCGCATTTATAACAAGAGAATATAAAGAACGTAGCCTTGATGAAGTTCTTCCTGAAGAGAAAAAAGAGGAAGTTGCACCGGTGCAACAAAACGAGTCAGAAAAGAAAGAGGAAAAAGTGACCTCCGCCGAAGAGAAATCAACGAAAACTGACTTTTACCCAGACCCAGTTCAGATGGAATCAATATGTTATTCGTGCCTGCACAATAAAGAGTGTGAAAGAAAGTCCACAATAGCTACAGAATGTAACGAATATGTTAATAAGGCTGAGACTGAGAAGACTGAAGAACAGAGATACAATGAAGAGCAGGACAGAATAGACCGTGATACGAAGAAAAAGCTTCAGGAACTGGAAGAGAACAAGACTCCGGAAGTAGAGAGCATGGTTAAGATACATCAGATAAATAGAAAAGATCTTGTATGATATAGATAGTGCTGACATTTATGAGGATTATGTTAAATCTATGAAAATTGTAAAAGAAGCGCTTGAAAAACAACAATGGATACCATGCAGTGAGGGGATGCCGGAAGAACACGATACAATATTTGCAAAGCTTAAAGGTACTGATAAGTGGAATCGGTTCATGTTTGAAAAAACCTCAAACGATGTAAATGTGACAATAGAATACTCCACTGGCGAAAGAAAAACGGAAGTGCTGCATACAAAAGATGGAAAATGGAGCCAACCCAAACGTAAAGATGTTAGTAAAGTAATTGCCTGGATGCCACTTCCGGAACCATACAAAGAAAAAGAGTAAAGTTGCACCGGTGCAACAGCAAATTAGGAGGATAAAATTATGGAATTTAATAAATTCAAAGAAACAACTGCAAAGAGAGTACCAGAACGAGGAGAAGTGTATTACATAGAGCAGACACAAAGCAGAGGGAGTGAACAGAAAGGCGATAGACCGGGAATAATAGTAAGTAACATGACCGGTAATACATTTAGTGATATATATGAGATAGTATACCTTACATCACAGCCTAAGAGCTCACTTCCAACACACGTTGAGATTAATAGCTGCAGGATGAAATCTACAGCACTATGTGAGCAGATAACAACAGTGGCAGCAGATCGACTGCATAACTATATATCAAAATGCACAGAAGAGGAGATGAAAGAGAGAGACAGATGCCTGAAGGTTTCACTAGGCCTTAAGGATAACAATGATAAGTTCAACGCAGGAGATAACAGAACACTTTTAAAAGCGCAGGAACATATTACAACACTTACAGCAAGATGCAAGCTCCTTCAGCAGGCGGTGGAAATGAGAAATGATGTACAGTACAATTTCAAAATATCCATCGGGAACACAAACGTCTGCAGTGTTATATCAAATAATCAGATACAGGAAATGAAGAGTATAGCTATGAGGGATATTGACAGGAAGATAGCACTCATGGAAGAGAGCATAACAGAGTATCTTTCATTAAGCAGAGAGGCAGCAGTTGTCCCTGAAGCAGATAGCAGGAACAAGGAAGAGCCGAAGGGAGACAAGACAGATAGTGCCACATCAGAAGGAGCGAAGCAGGCAGCAGTCGAGTGGAACATTGAAGAGGTCAAGGAACTGCTAAAAGAGCACGTACCGGTGCAGAAGATAGCAGACAGATACGGAATAACCAAGAGTATATGCTATAGGAAAATGTCCAATGAAGGCATATCGCCGAAACAGTATAGATAAAAAAGTAAAAGCACATTGAAAATTAAATACTGACTAAAACAAAATAATATTATTTGTTAAAAAGCCATTGACATACGGTGTACAGTATGATATGATGATTATATCATAAAGGAAAGGAGAAAAGATATGAAAGATGTTCTTGAAATAGTAAAGGACTTAATGGAAATCATAGTATTGGCACTCACGACGAAGAGTTTGATACAAAAAAAGAAATCCAAAAAGTCCAAGAAGAAATAATCTTCTCCCCCTCGAAAGAGGGGGCTTACAAGAACATTATAGCATATCTGGTGAATAATATGAACAAAAATAATTACACAACTGTTGTACTAATTGGATTGGTGGTATTAAATATCATCGATGGAGACTTTAAGAATCCGACATTATTGGATTATGTGAAGATTCTATTGATGATAATATGCCTAGCATTAACGATAGGGGGAAATCATGGAAGAAAAAAAGATTAGACCTCAAGACAAATGGAATGCTAAGGCTGGATACGTAAGCAAATCATACAAGCTGAAAAAAGAAGTTGTAGAATCTTTTGCACAAGCGTGTGACAAAGCAGGGGTAAGCCAGGCGGGCCAATTAACAAGCATGATGAAAGAGTTCATTGAACAGAATAAGTAATGTTAGGATGCTAGTCAGTATTTGATTAGCATCCTTTTTTGTGCAACTAGGGGAGAAATAAAATATCGACAATGTTACTGTAAGAAAAAAAGAAAGGAGCATTATCGATGAACACCCTAATTGCTAGCTTAGAGAAAGAACTGAGAGAAATTAATGAATCAATCGAAATATTGTCAAAACTCCCAGTAAAATTAAACAAAAAAATAAAGAAACAGCTGGATGACGAGTATAAGAAAATTGACACCATTGTGACCAACTTAAAAGAGAGGAGTGATAAGGAATATGGAAAACATTGAACTTTGCACTAATAACGACGAAAAGAAGGAAAGCCTGAGACAGTATCAGGAAAGTATGAAAGCTGTCAAGAGACTGGAAGAGGAAATAAGGCAGATGAAACTGGATGAGATATGTCCAAGTGTAATGATGAGCGGTATGCCCGGAGCACATAACCATAGAAATCTGTCAGATTACGTTGTTAAGTATGATGAATTAATGACAAGGATGATAAGGCAAGCTCTTTCTCGTTCTGTGCAAGAAGGTTGTCATCATAAAGGGAGTTAATCAATGCTTTGGCCAGCTTTATCATTCCAATCTTGACTAGCGGTTCTATTGCTGTGTTATACCTCTCTGATCTGATATGACATATATCTACTCCTTTGGTCTAAACATGAGCCGCTCTTCTCTGAAGAATACTTTAATAACGTTCAGCAGCTTGTTCTTAAACGCAGCCGTCCATACAGGGCGCATTCTGCTGCCGGGGTCAGATTTTGGCTGTCAGGATTAATTAAATGCTCAGACTGTGGCTCATCACTTATGTTTAAACAATCCTATTTTCAGTGTGGCGGCTATATCAAGGGGTCTTGCATTCATAGTCACTATGCAACTGTTAAGAAAATGGAGGAGGCTGTCTATCAGGGCTTCAGAGATGTTATATCAAGCAAAACCATGAATTTTATTATCAAATCCGAATCTAAGGATAACTTGGAAGACACCGGTTTAATAGTTACTGCTCAATTAAATAAGCTGGCGGATAAGGAATATCGTATTAAACAGGCTTATCGTGATGGTATCGATACTATAGAAGAATATAAAGAAAATAAAGAATTATTGAATGAAGAACGTACTCGACTGCAAAATATGTTAAAGAATAGTGTTAAAGCTGATGATAGTAGCACTGCAATGCTGAAAGAGATTACTACGGTATATGACATCATTTCCAATCAAGATAATGACATGAGAACAAGAATGAATGCCATTCGTTCAGTTGTGGATCACATGATTTACGATAAAGAGAAAGATGAACTAAAAATTTTCTTCTACCTCGCTGAAGCCCGCTAAAATACTGGGGTTTAGGGCTTGTGTCCCCACAAGGGCTATGGTGGACCAGATGGCGAGATGGCAGCATCTTTAAGATATTTGTCTCAGAAATACGCTATGCCAAACCCAAAGGTTGCAGGTCTTCTTAATGATATCGGCACGGAGGAATTGGCGCATCTCGAAATGGTTGGTGCCATCGTGCACCAGCTAACAAACGGTGCCTGCACCAACGAAATAAAAGCTTCCGGATTCGACAAATACTTTGTAGATCACACGTTGGGAGTGTATCCTCAGTCGGCGGCTGGCACACCATTTACTGCTGCCTATCTTCAATCAAAGGGAGATCCAATTAATGACCTTATGGAGGATATGGCTGCCGAGCAAAAAGCAAGAACCACCTACGATAACATTTTAAATCTTGTGGATGACCCTGATATAATTGAACCAATCAGATTTTTAAGATCAAGGGAAATTGTTCACTTCCAGAGATTTGGTGAAGCGCTTCGAATGATTACAGATGATTTGAATTGCAAGAACTTTTATGCATACAATCCGGCTCTTACCGGATTTCCGTGCAAATAATTCTGTATAACTAGCAAGGGTCGGCATCACGCCGACCCTTTGCTATACTAAAATACTGTTACATTTTCCTTTTCAAGTCTCTCAGCTATGCTATTGATATTTTCAAAATCACCAATAAGCTCTGTGGACAGCTTCTCAGCAGCCATATATGTATTAAGAGCCTGATCAAATTCACCTTCACGAACCTCTCTGATTGCTTTATCACCAAAACCATGAAACTCACTGTGTTTCTGTGCAAGTCCATCCCAAATAGTCTTTATCTCAGGATTCTTTGGACTCATTGAATAATAGAAATGTCCAAATCCACATTTTCTGTCATTTACCTGGAGTGGTAAAATCTTGTGGTCATATACTATGTTCTGCAATGTATTGAGCCATTTTTGATGTGCATTTATCGCTGCCTGCACAGTACTTATAAATGCCTGATTCTCAAGCATATAAAATGTATCATTTACCATTGTTCCCATAATATTAGTTGTATCATCAAGCTGTTTTTCAATCTCAACAATAGGTGTAACAATTGAATTAATATTTTTATTAGATTCAGAAAGTGTATGTGCCTGATTGTTGATTTCAAGACAAGAATCGCTGAGGTTGCTCATCTGTTCCTGAACGCTTATAACAGAACTGAACATTTCCTGACTTGAAGCAGCAATTGTAGTTATAGAATCAGTTATTTGTTTGACGCCATCCCTATTTGCCTCGTTATCATCTCTGACATCCTGTAAATTTGAATTGATTTTTTCAAGGTTTTCTACAGTCTCACCAACACTCTCAGCACTTGCTTTTGAAGCCTCTTTGATAGAAGTTACAAATTCTCCCATATCATTTGTCATAGTCTTTGTTTCGTCAGCCAGCTTTCGTATTTCCTCGGCAACTACTGCAAATCCTCTGCCTGCTTCACCTGCTCTGGCTGCTTCTATAGATGCATTCAGTGCAAGCAGGTTAGTCTGTGCAGATATAGCATATATACCGGCAATTACTTCATTTACCTTATCAATAACCTGTAGAAGCTTATCCATATCATCTCTCATTTCAAGAGAATGCTTTATTGTTGTCTCAGATAATCCTGTAACATCCTTAAGTCTTACATCACCTTTTTCAATCTTATCAAGTATTTCTCCAGACCTTTCTGCCACAATATTTACCGTCTCAGTAAGGCTTTCATGTGCCAAAACAACCTCGTTCATACTCTGTTCTGTCTCTGCCGAAACCTTGGTTATGCTTTCAGAGGACTTTTGAAGCTTTCCACTCACATCAGCAAGTACGTCGACTTCATTATCCAGAGCAAGATCAAGGGCACTAATTTTGATTACAGAATCCATAACATTTACAACAATGTCCTCAAACTTCTTTTTTCCTTTTGCAACTCGTTCCTCAATACCTAGCATTTCCTTTTTGTAAAGCGAATTTCTCATAGTCGTCACCTAATACCTTTCTCCATCTATTTTGCTAACATCAATATCTGTAACAAACTCCGCGTAGCCTCTTCCGTTTCGCTTGACCCTGTATAAGGCATCATCAGCGCATCTTCTAATATCCGCAACCATCTGAACATCATTAATACCCTTAGCCATAGCAACACCTATTGAGCATGATGCCCTATGTTCTTTAGAAATTGATATATCTTCGTTCGTATATTTCTTTACAATGTCTTCGAATCCACGCGATTGCTCGATAGACTTATAAATATTATCTACCACTGTCTTGACAGTATCATATTCTGCTGTATCAAGCACGATAATAAATTCATCACCGCCAAATCTTATTACCCATCCCAATTTTTGGCTTGCGTTCTTAAATATCTTACCAAATTCAACAAGCACAGCATCACCAACACTATGTCCAAAATGATCATTATAGTATTTAAAATGATCGAGATCTGCATAAATAATTGCTATATCAATTTTCTTGCCTTTCTTGACAGCTTCACCTAAAATTTTATCCATTCTATCATAGTATATTTTTCTATTATAAAGTCCTGTAAGCTGGTCCGTTTCCGCCTGTTTTCTAAGCAGCTGATTCATCTTGAATTTATCAAGAGCATCTATAATCTGCCTAAACACATATGTAAATATTTCAAGATCGTCCTCATCCATCATGTCCCTGTCAATACTTGAATTCCAGCTCTCCTGAATTTTAACAAATGTTATAAATACGCCTGTAAGCTCATCGTTCTTTCGAATTGGTACACCCACCATGGAAAATATTTTACTTGCTCTAAATATTTCCAATATTTCTTTGTACTCATGAAAATTATTACTAAACTGTGATATTGCAAAGCCTGTAGTCTCGTTTCTGAAATACTCTACAATCTTTGAAACATTTTCTCTGCTTATATCATATTCAATATCAGAATACTTAATCTCTGACTCGCCTTCTTCGCAGTTAATAAATAACACATTATCAAGATTGAAATTATTCTTAAATGTAGAAACCATGTTCACAATGAATGTATCAATTGAATTGCTTGGATGATTAATAAGTTCCTGAAATGTGGTAAAGAACTGAATATCCTTCTTCTTCGCCTGTGCCTCCATCTCAACACTCTCCATATGCGTCTGATCCATAATCTGTTCAATCGATACTGTATCTTCCAAAGTCATCTCGTACTTGTCACTAGTCACCTCATTGTTCTCAAGCAAATCATCAATCTGCTTAACACGCATAAGATTTCCCATGACATTAAATTTTTCACGACCCTCCAGCAAAATTTCATTGCATCTGTCAACATCACCCATGAGCTTATACACTTCTGCATAAGCTACCATATACTGTGGATAATTAAAAAATGCACTTCCATTAATATGGTCCACAAAAACCTTAGCTTTCTTATAATTCTCAATGGCTTTCTCATATTTTCCCTGTCCCACATCAGTTAATCCGGCTACAAAATAATATAAGAAAATATCATCATCCCACAGATAGCTGTAGAATTCATCCACATCATAGCCAAGAATAAAATCAAGGAACTGCTTAGACTTATTAAGGTAAAACTGTGACAAATAATAATTGCCTTCCCGGTATGTTGAAAGTGCAACAAGCCCAAATATTTTTGAAATATTACATACACGAATACTGTTTTTCTTAAGGTGGCGAAGCACTGTTATAACAGTCTCTAAATATCTGGTTGCATTCGTATAATCCTCAGCCAGTATTGCATTCATACCCATATTGTACAGGGTCTCAACAACATAATCACTCATCCTGTGTTCGAAGTATATCATAAGTGCCTTGCAGTAATATTTGTGAGCCTCCTTAAAATGATCTGATGCGGTGCTGTTATATCCTAGTCCATTGTAAATATTGGCTTCTTCAATTCTATTATTGGTCTTCTTCGCTATCAGAATTGACTTATTATAGAAATAACTTGATACAGAAAATAATCCGTTATATGAAGCAATCATAACATTCTTTCTGTATGCTTCCGTAAGCATCTGATAATTATTCATCTCTTCCGCAATCTTAATTCCCAGATTAACGTGTGGTATTGATTCCTTCAAATCCCCAATAACTCTGTATAACCTGTAATCATTATCATAACAATATATATAAATATGTGCCAAATGATTAAAATATCTGTATTTCTTACAATCTGAAATCAGCTTGTCCGATACATTAATCTCCTTTTCGCAAATCCATATATCCTTCCATCCTGACAGTTCTGTCATATTCATTATAAGATTAGCTCTAAATTCAAGAAAATCGTCCTTCATCCTTTGTGCAATATCAATGCAGATAGATGCGCTTTCCCTTGCATCAATCTCATTTCCGTTGTACATATTAGCGTTAGCCACCAAATAATTATATTGATACTCCCTTACATTCTTAAGTCCGCCAGAGCATTCAACATTCTTAAGTGAATCACATATAAGAAGAGCATACGATGCGTTCAGCTTAAATATATTCACCCATGCATAGTAGCACAGCATACTAATCTTAAATTGAGCGAATGTGTTAATCTTCTCCAGTTCTATCTTCTGATACATTATCCCAAGATAATACATTGCCTGGTCAACGGCAAGGGTATTAAACATTGTGTTTATCTTATCATAATACTCTGTGGTATTATCTGCTCTATATACGAATCCAGTCTCTATTTCCACATCAGAATCTACTATATTATATGGCCAGTCATATACACATCTCTGTTCCTTGCATAAATCTCTAAATTGTGTAAATCTTTCCTTAATATATGACGATACATTTCCAAGCTCATTGCCCATACACATAATCTTAATATTGCATTGTGGTGATAAATTCATCATGTACAAAATATAATCAAGTGCAGAACTACAGGCAAGATTAATCTTATTAATAAATATAAACAAAGGTCTGTCCTTGGTCAGATACTCCATTATCTTACCTAAATCTTCCAAGAACTTCTTCTTCTCAAATTCTACTTCCGGCACAAGAATCTCCTCGTCACGCACGCATTCCTGCCCTCTGAAATATTTGATAAAAACGCTCTTATGTAATGAATATACTCCTACTATGTCTAGAAGCTGTTTCACATCCATATCATTCTCATTGATTATACTGCTGCATAATGTTAGAAACGGTTCATAAGCCTCAACCATGTTAGCAGATACATATTCGTGGTAATATGTGGAATACTCATTGCTCGTAATTGATATACGTTCAAAATCCTGTGTATTCATTCTTACCGTATTATTGTGCTTAACATATGATACCAGACCATCTTTTGCAATAAAATCATTGATGCATCCTGATAAAAAATCTATTCCTTCTTCTGTCATTAATATACGCTCCATTCAAATATTACATCTGAGGTAAATTATATCATTTTTGATAACTGCATTCAAGGTTTTACGTAAAAAGAAGACTTAGTTACAATAAAAAAAAGTCCGAACAACTTATTATAGCCATCGGACTTTCTTCTATATTAAATGTAATTTTATGCCATTAAATCTTCCTCGCCCTGAAGAGCATCATAACCCTCTTCTCCGGATCTAACCTTAATAACATTTTCAACACCATATACGAATATTTTACCATCGCCAATATTGCCTGTATAAAGTGCTTTCTTAGCTGCCTTAACAACTGCTGCCACTGGAACCTTGCTTACAACAACCTCAACCTTAACCTTTGGAAGAAGTACAACATCGATCTCAGCTCCACGATAGAATCTTGTATTACCCTTCTGAGCGCCACATCCAAGAACCTGTGTAACTGTAATACCCATGACACCAATCTCATTTAGGGCATTCTTAAGCTCCTCAAACTTGTTCTGTTTACAAAGGATAGATACCTTTGAAAGCTTAACATCTGATGCAACCTCTCCGCTTCCTTCAAGTACCTGTACAGGAATTGCCTGATCAACAGGTGCTGCATCTTCTCCGGTCTTAACACTGTTGTAAATGTCTGATGAAGTAAGGAAGCCTGCATATGCAGATTCAAGTCCATGCTCACATGCATCAAGTCCAACGATTTCTTCCTCTTCTGATACTCTAAGTCCAACAAGAGCCTTGATAATATAGAATGTAATTGTAATTGTTACTGCTGTCCAAGCTGCTACTGTAAGTACACCTGTAAGCTGTTTTCCAAGAAGTGAAGCTCCGCCACCGTAGAAAAGTCCACTAAATGTATCATTTCCAGGTGCAGATTTTGTTGCAAATAAACCAACTGCAATTGTTCCCCAAATACCATTCATGCAGTGAACTGCAACGGCACCAACAGGGTCATCAACTCTAAGTACATAATCCAATAACCATACTCCAAACACTACCAAAAGTCCTGCTACAGATCCTATGATTAATGCTCCTGTTACATCTGTAACATCGCAGCCTGCTGTAATTGCTACAAGTCCTGCAAGTGATGCGTTAAGACACATTGAAACATCAGGCTTACCATACTTAATCCATGTAAATATCATACATACAACTGTTGCAACTGCTGGTGATACTGTTGTTGTTAAGAAAATTGAAGCAAGCTGTGGAACTGATGTTGCTGCTGCTCCGTTGAATCCGTACCATCCAAACCAGAGGATAAATACACCAAGTGCACCGATTGTTAGGTTATGTCCTGGGAATGCATTAACCTTTGTCTTTCCGTCCTTTGTTTTTGTAAATTTACCAATTCTAGGTCCAAGTATCTTTGCACCAATCAGTGCTGAAATACCACCAACCATATGTATAGCACAAGAGCCTGCAAAATCGTGGAAGCCCCAATCTGCTAACCAGCCACCGCCCCAAATCCAATGTGCTTCAATTGGATAAATAAGAGCTGAAATTACTGCTGAATAAATACAATATGATAAGAACTTTGTTCTTTCTGCCATAGCTCCGGAAACGATAGTTGCTGTTGTTGCACAGAATACTAAGTTAAATACGAAGTTTGACCAATCAAAATTTGCGTAGTTGCTAAAAATATCAAATCCAGGTTTTCCGATGAAACCAAGAACATCTTCTCCTAATAAGAAGCTAAATCCTATTGCGATGAATACCACTGTACCAATACAGAAATCCATCAGGTTCTTCATAATAATATTACCGGTGTTCTTCGCTCTGGTAAATCCTGCCTCTACCATTGCAAATCCTGCCTGCATCCAAAATACCAGTGCTGCGCCAATTAGGAACCAGACTGCGAATAATTGTCCATTTACTAAATCTAATACTTCTTCCATATCCATTTCTCCTATTTTCTCTTTGCATTGCCGACAAGTTCTACCATGGTATTAGTTGCTTTTCGTCTCACAATATTAATGAATTTTTGTAAAAGAAAAAGCGCCATGGACAATTGGTCCATAGCGCCTTCGCTTTTCTTAGGTCATAATATAAACCTATTTTTTTTACTTGTCAACAACTTTTTTAAATTTATTTCATAATTCTAAAATTCACCGTTATTGCAAACCCTCTTTAATTATGCTATTATGAGCCTGTTTAGAAATATATTTTTTATCTAAGTAAAATGGAGGCATAATGATATCAGTTAGTAATATACATAAAAAATACAAGAAGTCTGTTGTTCTTAATGACATTTCTTTTAGTGCAAAAGCCGGCGAATGCATTGGCATTCTTGGTGAGAACGGCAGTGGTAAATCCACCCTTCTATCAATTATGGCAGGTACACTTTCTGCTGACAGTGGAAGTGTTATAATTGAAAAAGGTCATTCCTGCGGCTATGTTCCGCAGGATAATCCACTTATTCCAGAGCTTTCCGTCAAAGATAATCTTAAGCTATGGTACGGTAATGAAATACCACCACTCATTGATGAGCTTGGCATTTCTGAATTTATTAATAAAAATGTCAACCAGCTTTCCGGTGGTATGAAAAAAAGGCTAAGCATTGCTGTTGCAATGGCGGAGCATCCGGATATTCTACTGCTCGATGAGCCAAGTGCTGCTCTTGACCTTCCATGTAAGCAGATTATCCGTGATTATCTTGAGAATTTTTGTAAAAATGGTGGTACTGTTATTATTGCCACCCATGATGAAATGGAGCTTGAAATATGCAGCAGATTGCTTGTAATTTCAAAAGGAGCCTGCAAGACAATCAGTAATACTCTTCGTGGTAAAGAGCTAATATTAGAATTAACCAGCTAGCTGTCTGATAATAACATTTGTACACTGAATATAACGGAGGAAATATGAATAAGAAAATATTAAAATATATCGTGCCATTACTAATTGTTGCAGTTATTGGCATGTCCTTAGCTTTTGCCCTAAATAGGCATAAGGAAACTCGCAAATCTTATGGAAGTGAATTATCTGAGCATTTTTCACAATTGATGTCATCTACATTTCACAGTGAAATTATTGACACACTCGATATGGGTGATTCTTTTGAAACACTCACTGACAACTCATTTTTAGCGTCTTCAACCCTGCAGCTCAGTAAGTTAAATGGTTTGCCCGAATACGAAGGGCTTTCGCTAGATGCGACTCTTAGAAAAGATAATAGCACGAAGGAAGCTTTGGCCGACCTTCGCGGTAAACACAATGAAATACAGTTAATGAGCAGTAAAATATATCTCAATAACACATCTCTCAAGATGATGATTCCAAAATTATTTAGAGGAATAATAACATTTGATACAACCAACTTCAGCGAAAAGCTTAATAATTCAATATTTTCAATGGTTATCAACAAGTCAATTGACCTGTCGTTTTTAGATAACTTAAGCTTTGATAACCTGGTTGAAAAAGCGTCAGGCTACTCCCCTGAACAGCTTATCCAATATTTATGCGAAGATTTTAAAGAGCTATATCCCGATGACGCTCAGACCATTTCAGATAACATTTATGTATCAAAGGATGAAAATGGTTACACATTTACAATTAAATCAAAGGCAATGAAGCTATTTCTTACTGACGCGGGAAGCTATCTTTTCGATAGTCAGATGCTTAAGCTTGCGCTCAGCGAATATCTTAACCTTAAGTATGCCCAGGACCCTTATCTCTCTGACTACTACACACTTGATGAATACAAGGAGCTGTTTATTGATGCTGCCAAGGATTCTGTTAACAGTACCACAACCCTTTTGTCGGATGTCATCAACTTCGATATAAATGTCAAATTTGAACTCGATGATAAAGGAAACATAAAATCGATTTCATATGTTAACACCAATGATGAGGTATCCATTGATACGATATTCAATTTTGTTCCACTATCAAATACTACAAATGTTGATGGACACATTACTGTGAAGGCGCTGGATAATACTTACACCTTGAGTATGTCGAAGGAATCGGCCATAGAAAACAGTGATGTAAGCAATGTTCTAAAAATAGCATTTTCAGATAAAAGCAGCGACCTATTTTCATTTGATTATGATTCCTCATACAAAAAAAGTGATAATACCTTTGATATCAATATCAACGGGAAATACGGAGAGGAAGCTGCCGGTTTGTCATTTTCCACCACAATTGACGACGTTTCCAACAAGAGCATCTCACTTACACCAAGTTTAAGTGCAACCATCAATTCCACCCAGTGTGTTCAGGTCAATGGTACATTTTCATTAGTTCCCCTTGATTATAAAATCGTTGCGCCAAAGGGAAAGGAATATGATATCTTTAGCATGAAATTATCTGAAATGACACCGTTAATAACTGAAATATCTGAAAACATTAATTCAATAAAAGGACAACTCAACTAGAATGAAATTTTTTATTAATTATCTAAAACTGGAATTTAAACGAGCTTACAAATCATTTCCTAAAATGATTGTTAGCGCAGCAGCACTCCTTGCAGTGATAGGACTGATTTCCTATTGTGGACAAAGAGTTTTATATGGCAACAGAGAAAACACTAAGCCCAGTGTTGCGTTTGTAACAGAGGACACCTCCAAGCTCATATCCATGGCTACCATGCTGCTACAGTCATCTGAAAGCGTATCAAGTCTGTGTACCTTTATAGACACGGATCAAAATACAGCTGACAAACTGCTTGCCGATGGAGCTGTTATTGCAGCTATCACCATTCCCGATGGATTTATGCACGGCATTATGCATGGAGAAAATGTGCCAATAACCATCAGCTTCGCCGATAATATGACATCTGTTGCCGGTCTGCTTAGAGAGCTTAGCTACACAGCAACGAGAACTCTTGCCAGCAGTGAGGCTGGCATCTATGCTCAGGGCGACTTCTACGAGAATCATAATGCAGATAAATTATTATCAGACGCTAACTATGGTCTTAACGAAGAATACCTTGGATTCATTTTTTCCAGAAACACAATTTTCAAAAAAGTTCCTGTGTCAGCCACCGGCAATATTTCAGTGAAGGATCACTATATTGCAGGCGCACTTACGCTTTTTCTCTTGATGTTTTCTATGTCATTTATTGGCTTTGTAATGGACGACAATGAAGCTTTCAAGAAAAAAATATTTAAAAAAATAAATGTACTTAGATATTTATTTTGTAAGATGCTTGTTATGACCAGTATGTATTACCTGATTTATCTTATTTTAAGTGCATGCGCTCTTCCTCTTGCAGGATATAATCTTTTTAGGCTGTGGCCTGTTATGCTTCTAATATGCGCATGTCTTTGTGCCGTTATTGTTCTGCTGTTTGAAGTATCACCAAACAAGCTCAGTGCAATAATTCTTGTGTTTATTTTCACAATCGCAAGTGCAATAATGTCAGGCTGTATACTTCCAACAAGCTTCCTTCCAAGGTCCCTTGCTGCAATTGGAAATCTGCTTCCATCCACGCACATAATAAATGTGCTGGCCGGAGCAATCGGAAATTCGATTTCAAATGTCTCCGTACTTATATTAATCAGCTATTCTGCTGTATGCCTGGCAGCTGCGTCTCTATTTGAAAAGAAAGTGAGGTCCGCTAGATGAGATATTTTTCATACTTTTATATGTTTTGTAAAAGGCTCTTAAAAAAGCCCTCATTTCTTATTATTTTACTGCTTATGCCACTGTTTTCCTTTGCTGTCATGCATTTTTCAACTACTGAGCAGTCAGATTTAAATGTTGCAATATACAATTCCGGTAACGATTCCCTCAGTGACAGCATGGAGGATTATCTTCTTAATCTTGATGGCATGGTATCCTTTTACAAATGCTCTTCCAAGGATGAAGTATATGACAGGGTTAAGAGCAGGGAATCCGATTGTGGATATGTACTTCCAAAAGACCTGTCAAAGCGTATGGAGCAAAATGTTAAGCTTGGTGCAATCGAATCTGTTCGCTCTCCTGGTTCCACAATGACATCCTTTGCAAATGAATTTGTAATAACTGCATTGTTAGATACATACTCCTTTGATGTGCTAAATGAATACACCTTGGAAAGCGGCGATTTTCCTGACCTTGACAACAAAGAGATTACCGCTGAGCTGCACAAATATTATGAGCAGTATTTGTTCAGTGACAAAACCTTTAATTTCAACTATATGAATGATTCAAATTCATTTGTAGATAAAGTAGAGCTTGTACCAGAATTCCTAATGCATTCGACATACGGAATTAATGCTCTGTTTATTTTCATTGCGGCGCTGGCAGGAGCACTTATGGCTTACAAGGATAAGGAAAATGGACTATTTACCATTTTTTCACCGGCACGCAAGGCTTACCTTCAGTATATAGATATCCTTGCACCTGCGCTTATATGCTCCGTTGTTGCAATTATTGGAAGCTGTATTCTTGAGGGCTTTGACAAAATATTTATGCTTAGCTTTAGAACTATTTGCTATGTTATTCTGTGTTGTGGTGTATGCGCTATTCTTAGACTAATTGTTCCATCAGCCATATCATTTGCAGCATTTATTCCAATATTAATAATTGGCAGTATGATTTTGAGCCCCGTTTTCATAGATGTGTCTATCTTTATACCTCGTCTTTCAGTGGCAAAATATCTATTTTTACCAACATACTACCTAAATTTCAATGGATTTTCTACTACCCTCTTGATTCTTTTATGTGGTATATTAATTAGCATAGCAGGATTTTTACTATCATACAGATCGGAGAAAAAAATATAATGGACTATAAAGTATTAGCATTAGATATTGACGGGACACTTGTTACTTCCGAAAAGGAAATTAGTGCTCCTACACTTGAGGCTCTTCTTGATATTCAGGAAAAAGGCTATCATGTTGTACTTGCCTCTGGAAGACCCACAGGCGGTATGATTAGATATGCTGAGGCTCTTCAACTTGAAAAATATGGCAACTATGTGCTTTCCTTCAACGGAGCCCGTATTACCAACTGGAAAACAAAGGAAGTTATTTACAACCAGTCAGTTCCTCAACAGCTTATACCTGAACTTTATCAGATAGCCGTTGACAATGGTGTTGGAATCGTTGCATATATCGGTGGTGATAAGATTATTGCAGGAACTGAGCCTAATGAATATATGGAAATGGAAGCAAGACTTAACCGACTTCCTATTGAGTTTGTACCGGATTTTCCATCATACGTAACATTCCCAACTAATAAGTGTCTTATGGCAGGTGACCCAGAAATATTGGCGCATATGGAAAAAGAACTTCAAAAGAAATATCACGGACTGCTTTTGATAACACGTTCAGAGCCTTACTTCCTTGAATTTATGCCTATGAATGTTGACAAAGCCCATTCACTTACACACCTCATGTCTTCTCTTGGACTTACCACAGAGAACCTAATCTGCTGTGGTGATGGTTTTAATGATATTTCAATGATAACTGTAGCAGGACTTGGTGTTGCCATGGAAAACGCCCAGGAAGCAGTTAAATCCGCAGCTGATTACATAACAGCATCTAATGATGATAATGGAATTGTACATGTAATCAACAAGTTTTTAATTAAATAAAATCATTTATACATCAAAAAAGGTTTGACGATAACTAAAGTTTTTCGCCAAACCTTTTTCTATATGAGCACTAACTATGCTCTCATTTCTTTTCCAACTGCCTCAAATTCATCTGTAATTTCCTTTGATGGTTCTTTTGTAATTAAGCTGACTACAACAATTACGATACTTGAAATCACAAATGCAGGAAGAAGGGAATATACGCCAAACCATCCTCCAAGCTTTGAAATAAAGATTGACCAGACGATTGATACTGTACCACCTGTCACCATACCTGCGATTGTTGTTCCTCTCGATACAAGCAGTACCTGCTTCTCTGTTGCATTCTTCTTGATAATTCCCTTGAATAAGTTCTGTGCAATTGATGAAGATACCATGAGAAGCTGTGAATCAGCAGTACTCATAGTTGCCGCAAGAATACCTGACATTACAATACCTACCAGGAATATTGGAAGTAATTTCTGCGTCATTACAATGAATATTGTCTCTTCTGCACCACCTGATAATAATCCCGGATATAAGGTTGCTCCTGTAAATCCGATACAAACTGCTACAAATAAAGAGATAACTACCCATATCATTGCGATATTTCTAGATTTTCTAATTTCCTTAACATTCTTAATTGCCATGAAACGAACAAGTATATGAGGCATACCAAAATATCCAAGCCCCCATGAAAGTCCCGATACCACAGTGAGTAATCCATAAGACTTAGCCACATTGTTGATAGAATCATGTGTCTGTGTGAGGCTGAAATATCCTGCAAGACTCTTTCCATTATCGATAACCTCTCCAATACCACCTGCATTCGCTACACCTACAATAAGTACTGTAATAATTGCAAATGACATCAAAAGTCCCTGTATAAGGTCTGTTGTGCTCGCTGCCAGGAATCCTCCTATTGATGTATACAGAATGATGACTACACCGCAAATAATCATTGTTACTATGTAATTGTATCCAAATAAGCTGTGGAACAGCTTACCACATGCGCTAAAGCCTGATGCTGTATATACTGTAAAAAATACAACCATAAAAATTGACGATATCGTCATGAGTATCTTCTTCTCATCTCTAAATCTGTTACTGAAAAAGTCTGGCAATGTAAATGAATTCTTAGACATATATGTGTATGTTCTAAGCTTCTTTGCCACAATCCACCAATTAAGAAGTGTTCCAAGAACAAGTCCTATTGCTGTCCATCCAGCATCACAAAAGCCTGATATGTATGCAAGTCCCGGAAGACCCATAAGCAGCCAGCTGCTCATATCTGAAGCTTCAGCACTCATGGCTGTAACCCATGGTCCAAGACTTCTTCCGCCAAGGAAATAATCCTCTGACGTCTTGTTCTTTTTACTGTACATGATACCGATACCAACAACTACGGCCATATACAATGCCATCGCTAAAATAATTAAAAAATCGTTCACCTTTTTTCTCCATTTCTATTTTATTAGCCTATTACAATGTTCACTCAGCTCCCTAAAAATCAATGCACATACGGCTGAGCATTTTGGCTTTATAGGAAATGCAATTTCCTGTAAAGTTAAAAAAGTTTGTGTTGAATTAAGCGACACAAACTTTTCTAAATTAATATACTATAAAAGTTCTATCTTATCAAGTTCTTTTGGCGGAATCTGCTTAGATGAGCTGTTAACAAAGTTCTTAACCTCTTGCGCCGCCTTCTGAATTGGAATATTAGTTCCGGCTCCGGCTACGCATCCTCCAGGACATCCCATTCCTTCAATCAAACAGCCATTCTTCTTTCCTGCCTTGGCGAGAAGAAGCATTTTCTTACATTCTGCAAGACCCTCTGCATGCTCAACCTTAACATCTACATCCGGATAGTACTCTCTTATACATTTCTCTATGGCATCTGCAACACCGCCTGCTACAGCATATCCTCGTCCTGCTCCCGTAGCATCGTGAATAGATACCTCATCTCTGAATGTACCAAGATCAATATCCTTAGCTTCAAACATTGAGGCAAGTTCCTCAAAGGTAATAACAAAATCAACATCACTTCTAACTTCACTTCTGGAAGCTTCCAATTTCTTAGCTGCACATGGTCCTATAAATACAACTCTTGCATTAGGGTGCTGCTGCTTGATAGTTCTTGCTGTTGCAACCATTGGTGTGAGTGCATTGGAAACACTGTCAATCATCTCAGGAAACTGCTTCTTAGCAAGCACTGACCACGATGGACAGCAAGATGTAAGTAGAAATGGAAGATCACCAAATAAAACCTTATCTACGTAATGATGTGCTTCCTTAACAGCACCCATATCTGCTCCAAGAGCAACCTCATATACTTCCTTGAATCCAAGCTCCATCAGTGCAGCCTTAATAACCTTAGGCGTAACATCAGGTCCAAACTGTCCAACAATTGCCGGTGCAATTTCTGCTACAATATCGTCACCATTCTTGATTGCACGACACAGCTGGAATATCTGCGACTTATCAGCTATGGCGCCAAATGGACAGCTTACCATACACATACCACAGGATACACATACATCATTATTAATTCTTGCTTTGCCAAGCGAATCTGTTCCGATAGCCTTTACACCACATGCAGCTGCACAAGGTCTGACTTTCTTGCTTATGGCATCATATGGACAGACAGACTTACATTTTCCACACTTAATGCACTTTCCCTGATCGATATATGAATGTCCGTCAACCATTGAAATTGCATTCTTAGGACAGACCTCCATACATGGATGAGCGACGCATCCCTTACACATATTAGTAACTTCATACTTATTATCCTCACAACCCTCACAAGCTGAAGGAATAACCTGCATAAGTGGTGGCTCATAGTACTTATCCGAAATATTACTTTCAGCAAGTCCGCTTGTTAAATGTACCGGCTTATCCTCCGGTCTTAATGACATTCCCATTGCAAGTCTAACTCTCTCAGATGCAATTGCCCTCTCACGATAAATACTTTCTCTGTACTTAGGTGTGTCAAGAGGTGCAATCTTATATGGAAGCGCCTCAATATCATTTGTAAGATCTTCTGACTCAAATGCAAGTCTTGCAATTTCTGTGAATACTGTTTTTCTTAGTTTTCTAACTGTTGTATCCAGTCCTCTCATTTGTTACCATCCTTTCTATATATCTTATTGTATAGCTGCCATACGTTCGGCAAGTGTACATATTTCCTGTGCTGCATCAGGCATGGTCCACTCTCTCTGACTTGCTGTCATCTGTGTTCTATACAGATTCTTCACAGCAAGCTTTCTTCCCATGGAAATCTGTCTGCTAATGTGCGATGATGAATATGCCATACCTCGCGATGTAAAATATCCTCTGTTTCTGCTGTCATACCCATCAAAAGCGTGTGTAAATACGATTGGAATGTTCTTGTTAGCTGCCATTGTACTGACATATCCGTCTGGCACAGTAAATACCACATCACATGCATCCATATACCATGGAATCCTCTCGGTATTTCCCACAATATGAATGTTTCCGGTCAATCCAAAGGCTTTCTTAAGTCTTCTTCTAACAATGTTATCTTCGCCGCAGATGACTACAATCTGTTCATTCCTGCTGCACTGATTGCGCATTTCCTTCACCATCATCAATAATCTTGCATATCTCATATGTTCTCCCATAATAAGATATACGCTTCCCTTCTCCTGCAAATGAAGAATATGTCTGGCGCGCAGCTTATTCACCGCCTGCTCTGCCGGTTCTGTCGGAATTCCATAAGGGTAAATTCTTCTGCTCTCCACACTTCTTCTTACAAATTCCGGTACAAGTGCAGGTGATGGAATCACATATGCATCAATATCAGTCTCCTCAATGAACGGATTACATAAATAATCTGTTGTTACAAAGATTGTAGGAATATTGATATTATAGTGCTTCTTCATATAGGATATGGTCTCAGCCGGATATAAATGTGTCATAATTATCAAATCATAATTATTAGCACTTAGATACTCCTTGAGATACCCAGCCATAAATGTATTCGCCATATACACAGGAGACTTATACTTCCTCGATGTAATAAGCATATCCATCAAATACTTAAACTGAAAAATGTGTGGCAGATACTTAGTTAAATTGGACAGCCTGCTTCCATCTAAATCTGCCGGTTTCTTTCCTGACAATGCTAAATAATCAATCAATTCAGCCTGGTACCCATTAAGCTCCATAACTCTCTTCAGTGTTACGGCTGCATCATAATGTCCCTCGCCGGTATTACATGACAATATCAAACATTTCATATAGACAATTCTCCAATCTCAAAGACTTATTTTTTAGTATAACATATTTTCAATATCTGTTAAAGTCAATGGAGTAATTTTCTTACGAAAGAATCCGTATTTTGTACATATTCCGAGGGCATAGTCTCCCATAATTTCGCTGCGCAAATAATAATCATCAATCTGCATATTTACACCAGGCAATGTCATAAAAGAATCAAGACTTTTTGTCAATCCGCTCCCCACAGCCTTAAGATAGCTTTCCTTAAGTGACCAAATTTGATTGAATTTCACACTATCGTCCGAAACATAATCAAATTCCTCTGGTAAAAAATATCTTCTCGCTATTTTTCCATTGATTGGTCTGATTACCTGTATATCAATGCCAGATTCTGTTTCTCCAAAAATTCCGGCAGCCATTTTACCGGAATGGGACAGATTAAATTTAATGACACCCGAAGCAAATTCCGGTTTTCCGTGCTCTTTTTCAACCACTTCCTCATTGCTTGCATTTACACCAAAATATTTACATCCATACATCAAAAGAAGACCGGCGCCTATGCTCCGGTACTTCTCTTTGTCAACTGTACATTTCTCTGCCTTGAGTCTTCTCCACTCCGGCAAAATGTTCAGATATTGTATGTAATTGTCTTCACCGATACCAGAAATATCAAGAACAAATACTTCCATAATTCTACATCATATCCTTAAAATGAAATTCCCTTGTTCCATCTGCATAGTCTGCAACGATGTTGCCATTTCCATGCATTTTGTATTTGTAGGTACACAGTCCCTCCAGGCCTACAGGTCCTCTTGCATGAAGCTTGCTGGTGCTTATTCCAACCTCTGCACCGAATCCATATCTGAATCCATCTGCGAACCTTGTAGAACAGTTGCAATATACACCTGCTGAGTCAACATACTGCATAAATGTCTTCTCAGTCTGTGCATTTTCAGTAATAATACAATCCGTGTGATGTGAACCATATTTGTTAATATGTTCTATTGCCTCATTCACATCTGCAACTGCCTTAACAGATATGATTAAATCAAGATATTCTGTTGCAAAATCTTCTTCAGTTGCTTCCAAACAATCGATTACTTTTCTTATATCGTCTGTGCCTCTCACCTCAACTGATTTATCTAAAAACGCCTTATTTAGCTTAGGCATGAATGATTCCACAATATCCTTGTGAACCAAAAGTGTTTCTGTTGCGTTGCAAACTGATGTATATTGTGTCTTCGAATCTATAATCACCTTAATAGCTTTATCTACGTCAAGGTCCTTATCGGCATAAATGTGGCATATTCCATCTGCATGACCCATTACAGGTATCTTAGTATTGCTCATTATATACTGAACAAATGCATTAGAGCCTCTAGGTATAAGTAAATCAACTGATTCATGACATTCAAGAAGTTCGTTTATCTCACTTCTTGCTTCCACCTGCATCATACATCCCTGTGGCATTCCAGCCTTAACAGCTGCTTCATGAATAGTGTCAAATAAAATCTTGTTAGTCTTCATAGCTTCACTGCCGCCCTTAAGTATTGCACAGTTACCGCTCTTGATGCACAGTGTTGAAATCTGTACCATCGCATCAGGTCTTGATTCAAAAATAACTCCTATAACACCGATTGGACATGTCTCACGGATGAGTACTAAATCACTGTCAAGCTCCCTGTTCATCTGAATCTTCCCAAGTGGATCAGGCAATGTAATCAGTTCTTCAATTCCACCAATAACATCCTTAAGTTTCTTATCATCAAACTTAAGTCTTTTGAGAACAGGTGCCATAAGTCCTGCATCTTCCCCCGCCTGTAAATCTTCGTGATTTGCTGCAATTATTGCATCCTTATTATTTATTAATGCTTCAATAACTGACTTAAGTGCTGTATTTCTAGCCTCAAGCGACTGCGCTGCCATCTTAGGGCTGTCAAGTTTCATCTGTCTGGCCTGTTCCTTTATTGTCATAATTACATATCCTTTCAATTGTTTTCCTGAATTGATTATATATATTCATGATTTTATCGTCAAGTGCCAATTGGAATGTTTACGCACAGACACTTTCTAGAATTTCCAAAAGAGCTGCCTTGCTGCTGGTATGACTTCTCACAATATCAGCGTTGCATCTTTCTGCCTCTGTAAGAGCGCATTTAACCATTTTATGTGAAACTGTATTTGTAAATAATATCACCATATCAGGGCTTCCAATCTGATTACTCAGGTTTGCCTCCATATGTGTAAACACTTTAACCTTGCAATTATGCTCTTTGCATAATTTTTTGTATGTATGTACCATTCTATCGTGACCACCCACTATAACTACACTCATATAATCTCCATTCTAAAGCATCTTTGCTAATTTCTTGCCTGCTTCTATACATTTATCAATTGTTTCATCATCAGGTGCATCCATGCAGATAATTTCCTCATCACCGATTATCGTTGCTCCGGCATTCTTAAGTCTCTCTTCCCAATCTCTCATCCACTGACCGTCTCCCCATCCATATGAGCCAAATAAAAGAATTTCTTTTCCATTTACTTTATCCTCTATTGAAGAAACAAATGGCTCCATTTCGCTTTCCTCAAGCACCTCTGCACCCATTGCTGGGCATCCAAGTGCAAATGTATTAGCTTCACTTACCATTTCGGTAGTTGCGGCTGATACTTCCACAATATTTGCATCGCCTCCATTTTCAGTAATTCCTTTAGCGATGGCCTCTGCCATAGACTGAGTATTTCCTGACTGTGTCCAATATATAATGTTTATTTTATTCATTTTCTACCTCCACATCTTCTTTAGATTGCAACCCTTGCTGCATCTTCATATATTTCGATTATTGTTTTCACATCAATCTTATTTGATATCATGTAAATCATCGAATCTCTAACATCTTCAAATTTCTTAAAAAGTCTAACCTTGTTGTCTTTGTCTGAATATACCTTCCAGTATCCACAGTGCACAAATTCTTTTCCATTATTTTCCACAAAGCCGCGTATATCTTCAATAGGATATCCCAGCATAACTCCCATTTCATGTGGAAACTCGGAGACACCCTTGGCATACATTCGGTATCTTTCTGAAAACTCTGCAATCACATTCGTTGTGCCAAATGAAGAATAGCCGCATTCAGCAAGAAAGCTAATAATGTTTTTGTCAGAGAGATATGTATTAAGCATACTCTTTCTGAATACCAGATAAGTCACTCTATTTCCAATAACTGCAAGACGTGCAAATGATATTTGACTTCCTGTAGTTATTCTTCTTAAAATTGCATCACAGTGTTCATGAACTATCAAAAGATTGGATGTCTTAAGTCCGGCTATTACAGGCGCGCACTGCATAATCAGCTGTGTCTCAATATTCCTTCTATTCATAGTCTGTACAATTTCAAAAATCTCCCTGCTCATATTATCTCCATTCCGGAGCATTTATGCGACGTGGGCGATTTCTATTCGCCCATCAAGACTATTTGTGATGCTCCTGCACAAATAGTTTTATGTTAGTCTTGTCTAACTAGTGTTACCATACACTAATTTCATTTAATAGTCAAGTAATAAATAATACATATGATTAGACAGTTGATTAAAAATAATCACCACATCCCCTGTACTCAGAGGGATGTGGCGATTTTGAGTTTGATTTTAAAGTATAATATTTATTCTGTTCAACGAATTTCTAAATTCTCCATCAATGATATTGTATCAGTTTCTTTCACTACTCGACATTTTTCAATGCCTCATCCATAGGTATTTTCTTGATATGTCTAAACTGAAGAACTGCAACAATTAAATATGCAGCAACACCCATCAAGAACATTTTAGGATAAATGGAAGGTTCAATATAGAAAGTTAACCAGCCATTCATTTTAGCCATAATACTTCTGTACAGAAATCTCATTATTACTGTTGATATGCCGAGACTTAGCAATGTCGAAATAACCACAACAATGGTGGTTGACACAAGATAAAGTCTCGCAATTTCATCATTTCTATAGCCAAGAATCTTTACCATGGAAATGGAATTCGCATTTTTTTCAATAATAATCTTAGTAAGCAGATAAATAAGCAGAGTAAATAGGACAATTGCAAATACATTTACCATTTTGAACATGCTTCCCATGGACACCTCAAGCTGTCTTGATATCTTAGTTAGGTCGTCCTCAGTTATTGTAGTCAATATGTTAGCTTCATCAATGTCTGTTATTTCATTTTGTGAAAAATATCCATTAAAGAAACCATTCTGCATACCGAAGGTTTCATTGAAGCTGTCCTGGCTCATGAATATGGACAATGCTGCCGGATATGTATATATTCCATCTATTGTAAATTCATACTTATCATCCGCAAATTGAGCCTTCAAAGTAACCTTGTCGCCCTTTTTCAAATTATATTTATCTGCAAATGTGTCTGAAATAAATACTCCATCAGAAAAATCTATATCCACATATACACTACTCTCTCCAATTCCATATACATTTATTTTTTCTGTGTCAAACATAGATGAGGTTGTATCCAAAGAAGTTACACTGTATTTCTCTGCACCTGTCACCTGAGTGGAAACCGGCTCTTTTAAAATATACTGGTAATCAGCCACCATATTTTCCACTATGGCATCCTGAAAGTGCATCAATAGCGGACTTACCATCATTCCAAATATCAAAAGTACATTTGCAAATACAATTCCAATGAACAAGGTAACATAGCTGGAAATATTCTGACCTATTATTCTCATTCTAAATCTTCTGAAGAATTTGAAAGCTGGAAGTCTTCTGGCTTTTTTCTTCTTGCTTTTAGATAAATCACGTCTTATGAATTTCAGCGGTGAAATTCGAAGCTTACTATAAATAATTCCGATATTGATAATTATCATCATTATCAAAGGTATGATAGTTGTAAGGATAAATGCGTCACCATTCCACAGAGTTTTGTAGGTTGGCAGACTATAGCTTCCATAATACATACTGGCACATACATTTTTAAATATTGTGTATCCAAGGATATTTCCTATAACAGCTGCTACCAATGTTACTACTAAAGGTATAGACAGGTAATGTCTAAGAAGCTCTCCTCTTGTATATCCTGAAGCCCTCAGCGTACCAATTACTGCTGCCTCCTTATTTATTGTATTGTTGATAGTTACAGCGAATACAAAAGCCATAATTGCTATTAGAATATACAGAAGTGTTAACATCATTGATCTGTCACTTCCCATATCCTCACCGGTAAATTGAATAGCCTGATTTTCATATTGAGGTGTAAATGAAAGCAATGTTGCATTTGATGCGATTACTTTCATAAGTGATTCTGACATTTTCTTCTCGTCATTTTTGCCATCTGGTTTCGCATTATACTTCCATGCATAATTGTATGTAATCTTTTTAGTTTCAAATGTGCTAAATCCCTCTTCAGTCATCACTGCGACACCAAATTTCACCGCATCAAACATAGTATCTGAATTGCTTGAAAACAGTGCACTGTAATCTGATAATGCCACAAAACCCGATACTCTTAGTTCCCTGTCTGCAACCATAATGGTATCTCCAACATTTATCTTATTATTATCAGCATACATTCTGTCTATGGCAATCTCATCTGCATTTTCAGGCATACTTCCCTTCATGAGACATGCCTTATCAACTTCTTCTCTATTTGCAAATATTCTTAGTACCGATTCACCTGAAGATTTTTCTACATAAAAATTGTCATATACCATAACATCCTCAGCTTCTATGGCTGATATCTGTTCCTCTGTTGCCTTATCAGATAGCTCAAATTTTCCATCCTCTATGTTATAGTCCTCAAAGCTGTTATTGTACGCTGTTATCATGCTGTTATCTGCAACGAGAAATCCAGATACAAATCCAATAGTAGCTGCCATAAAAATAAATATTACGACGTATTTTCCTGCTTCACCTAGCAGTTCCCGAATAAGTCGCTTCTTTAATGGGTTCTTCATAGTTCACCTACCATTCCAGATCCGATGCACAAATCTTATTGTCATTTACATAGTTTTTTCTTATCTGTCCATCTCTCAGCTTGATTACTCTATCTGCCATATTCTTGATAGCATCATTGTGTGTTACCATAATGACCGTATTTCCGTATTTTTTGTTTACATCCTCTATAAGCTTTAAAATTTCCTTTGATGTGGCAAAGTCCAAAGCACCTGTGGGCTCATCACACAACAGTATATCCGGATTCTTGACTATGGCTCTTCCTATGGATGTTCTCTGCTGCTGGCCTCCTGACAGCTGATTTGGAAGCTTGTATCTGTGTTCAAATAATCCTAAGGTATGTAGTAAATCATCAATGTCCAGAGCCTTATTGCTAAGGTATGCGCCAACTTCAATATTCTCCTTCACATTTAGATTCGGAATAAGATTGTACATTTGAAATACGTATCCCAAATGCTTTCTTCTATATTCTGTAAGCTTCTTCTCGCTCATATCCTCTGTTTTCTCACCGTCCACTGAAATATAGCCACTGTCTGCATTATCAATTCCTCCAATAATATTTAACAATGTTGACTTTCCTGAACCTGATGGTCCAAGAAGCACGCATATCTCACCTTTTTCAGCCGAAAAATTAATTCCCTTTAAAACCTCTGTCCTATTTTCATCGCTGCCAAAGCTTTTTTTCAAATTACTAATCTCTAAAAACATATTTCCCTCCATTTTATGATAAAAGAAGAGCTCCAAACGGAACTCTTCCTCTCATATTATTACTTTTTTAGCTTAATATCAAGTGTATTGCTTTCTTTGTATGGTCTGAATAATAAATATCCAAATATCAGTATAATTATCAGTGCCACTACAACTCCTACACTGAAAGTTCCTGCAGTGATAAGTGTTCCAATCTGATATACACAAAGTGAAACCACATAAGCAAGCACTGTCTGGTATCCAATTGCGAACCAGAACCATTTTCTATTGTTCATTTCTCTCTTAATTGCTCCCATTGCTGCGAAACAAGGTGCACATAAAAGGTTAAATACAAGGAATGAGTATGCTGCAACCGCTGTCATGTTTGCTGCAAGTGAACCCCATACCTCAGCTCCATCTTCTGCAACTTCAGAGCCAAATCCGTAGAGAATACCAAATGTACCTACTACATTTTCTTTTGCTATCAAACCTGTTACTGCTGCAACTGCCATCTTCCAATTTCCCCATCCAAGTGGCTTAAATATTGGTGCTATAGCTCCGCCGATTGCCGCCAAAATACTGTCATTTAACTGTTCTTCCTCAAGCATCTTGAGTCCGCCATCTACAAATCCGAAGTTCATCATGAACCATAATACAATTGTTGAAAGAAGGATAATTGTTCCGGCTTTCTTAATAAATGACCA
>CAZBKO010000009.1:0-7258 GCA_964492545.1 uncultured Lachnospiraceae bacterium | reverse complement strand
CCTCTTTCCCACATACTTCTTAAAACATTTCCTACTGTTGGCATATGATATGCTGGAAGCTCCATAACGAATGGTGCCGGATCACCTGCAAACATTTTTGTCTTCTTAAGAATAATTCCCGAACATATAATTGCTGCAATTCCTACAAAATATGAACTTGGTGCAACCCACCATGCTCCGTCAAATAATGCTCCTGCAATAAGGGCAATTATTGGAAGCTTTGCTCCACATGGAACAAATGTTGTTGTCATTATAGTCATCTTTCTGTCTCGGTCATTTTCAATAGTTCTAGATGCCATGATACCTGGAACACCACATCCGCTTCCAATTAACATTGGAATAAATGATTTTCCTGATAATCCAAATTTTCTAAAGATTCTATCCATAATGAATGCAACTCTTGCCATATATCCGCATGATTCAAGGAAAGCAAGGAAAATAAACAGTACAAGCATCTGTGGAACGAATCCAAGTACCGCGCCAACACCTGCTACAATACCATCAAGGATAAGTCCTGAAAGCCAGTCTGCACATTTAATTGCATCAAGACCATTTGCTATTATTTCAGGTACGCCCGGTACATGAAGTGATTTGATTCCAAGGAAATTCCATCCCTCGCCAAATACACCATCATTTGCCCAATCCGTAGCCCATGTACCGACTGTTGCAACTGATACGTAATACACGATAAACATAATAACTGCAAATATTGGAAGTGCAAGCCATCTATTTGTAACGATTCTGTCAATCTTATCTGAACCTGTAAGCTTCTTATTCTTTGCCTTAGATACGCATTCCTTAATTATTGAAGAAATATATGTATATCTTTCGTTTGTTATGATGCTTTCCGTGTCGTCATCAAACTTTTCTTCCAAAAATTTGATTTCCTCATCAACGACAGGAACAATATTTATCTGTTCACCGATCTTATCGTCCTTTTCAATGAGCTTGATTGCAAAAAATCTTTTCTGTTCATCAGGAACTGTATTTGCAAGCTTCTCCTCGACTTTTTCTATAACGCTTTCAACATCCTGACCAAATTCATGAACAGGATTTGCAACTTTTTTGCTCTTCGCAAGAGCTACTGCCTTATTTGCCGCTTCCTTAATTCCTGTTCCCTTAAGTGCTGATATCTCGACCACTTCGCAGCCAAGTTTTTTACTTAATTTGTCAGTATGTATTTTATCTCCGTTCTTCTCAAGAACATCAATCATATTGACTGCCATAATTACAGGTATGCCAAGCTCCATAATCTGAGTTGATAAATAGAGATTTCTTTCAATGTTTGTTCCATCAACAATATTGATAATCGCATCAGGTCTTTCACCTATAAGATAATTTCTAGCTACAACCTCTTCAAGTGTGTACGGTGATAATGAATAAATACCTGGTAAATCTGTTATAACAACATCTTTATTTCCTTTTAATTTACCCTCTTTTTTCTCTACTGTAACGCCTGGCCAGTTACCAACAAATTGGTTTGAACCGGTCAATGCATTAAATAAAGTTGTCTTTCCGCAGTTAGGGTTACCTGCAAGTGCAATTTTAATAGACATATTTAGCTCCATTTCTTCGTGGTTTGTGTATTCTTATTAGTGTTAGTATTATCTAACCTATCATAAAAAAAATTATTCTACTTCTATCATCTCAGCATCTGCTTTTCGAAGTGATAATTCATATCCCCTTACAGTTACTTCAATAGGGTCACCAAGCGGTGCTACTTTTCTTACAAATACCTCTACACCCTTTGTAATTCCCATATCCATAATTCTTCTCTTAACCGGCCCGTCACCTGTTAATTTAGTGACCTTCACAGTGTTGCCACATGCAACTTCCTTTAATGTCTTCATGAGTTATTCTCCTATACCATAATTTTGTTAGCCATGTCTTTTCCTATGGCTACCCTGGAATCCTTGACGTTAACAATCATATTTCCACCTATTTCAGAAACGACTGTAACAACTCCACCTGTCACAAAGCCCAGATTTTCAAGAAATCTTCTTGTTTCCTCTTTTCCGCCAACTTTCTTAATAACAGAAGGTTCACCGGTATTCATCATTGTTAATGGCATCATCTCATCCTCCTTCTATAATAATTAGTTCTGATTTATCATAGTTAGTATAGTCTAACGCGCATTAGAAGTCAATAACTTTTTAAAAAAACTTTTTTCTCTTAAATAACCACAAGCTAAACACGATTACAAATGCACTTATTCCTATTATCATCGGATATCCATAATCCCATGCCAGCTCAGGCATATTCTGAAAGTTCATTCCATACCATCCGGCAATCAGTGTCAATGGCAAAAATATTGTTGTAACAATTGTCAGCACCTTCATAACATCATTCTGTCTTATACCAATCTCAGATTGATACACGTCCTGCACCTGCATGGCGTATTCACGAAGAACCTGTGTCTCTCCCTGAAGCCTTGATGCCCTGTCAGCAAAGGTTTGAAATACCACGAGATTTTTCTTGCCAAAAAAGTCCTTTTGGTTCTCGTACAAATCCTCCCCCAGGTCTGTCAGCTGACCATAATATCTGTATAGTCTCGAAATTTCCTTTTTCATTTTCAACATTTTATAATTGAAGTCATCCATATCTTTACTCAGGATTATTTCCTCCATCCTGGTTAAATTTCGTTCAATATTTGCAAGATATTCCAAGTCACCATCTATCAGTGACACGAGAAAATCAAAAAGGAATCTTTCGATTCCATAACCTTTTCGCAGTTTTTTCGCTATAATTTCTTCAATACTATTCTTAACAGCGTCTGTATCTTCTATGAAAATAACCTTTCTGTCTAATATATAGAAAGCTATTCCACTGCATTTGTTCTTCTTTTTCTTTAATGGACTATGAATTGTTCCAAATAAATAGTTGGCATGACTCTCTATTTTACAAAATCTTATATTATCCCGACTTTGATTCATAGTGTACGCAGTGCGAAGATTTAGCTCCTCTTCCCACTGCACACTATTAAATATGGCGACACCCTCAGTGCCATTCTCCCATGTATCTCTATCTGTCTCTTCCATAATGTCATTTTTTATTATATAAAACATAGCTTCTAATCCTTACTCTCCTACTACTGATTTGAATTCATCCATATTTATTTCTCCAAGGTACTGCTCCCAAGGAAGATTTTTCGCATTTTTACACGAGTCAAAGTTATCTCTAAGCATTACGCAGTAATATCGTGCTTTTAGCTTCAAATTATCATAATCTATTCTAAAGTCAATTGCTCCAGCCTCGTAGGATTCGTATAATCCCTGAAAAATACATGCCCTGTCTTCTGTTGGGTATGTTCTTCCATATGAATCCGAAAACCATATCGGTGAATTATTATCACTGTACGCTGTATAGCTCAAATCTGTATAATCGCTGTAATCATTGAAATATGCTTTTTCTCTGATATCCTCAGGCAATAAGTCAACCCATCCGCTTATCCATTTATAGTCAACTCTATCATCAATCGCATGAGACAGCTCATGTGCCAATGTTACTCCAACGTTACCATTTTCCATGCCATCAATATCTATACCTATCTTAACATGATTTTCCGACATAATATATACACCTGCCGCATCGCTTGTCAGGCCATTGTCTACTGAAAGATCTTTACCCAGATACAGCCATATTTCACGCTGGTTGCCAATCTCTTTTAGCATTCCGTCAGGATAATAATCCAAATGCTCTGTTAAGTATTTAAGTGTTGCCGTGACATACTCCTCTGAACACTTAGACACGCTGATAGTGTCTACGCTCTCAAATAAGTCCTTAGATTTATCATTTGACCAAATTGCTCTTACACTATATTTATCAAGCAATTCCTGAGCAAGTCTGATTGTTTCTTCGCTGCCTTTCCATTCAGGCACCTCCGGCACAAGACTTACCGTTTCAACATCAATCTTTTCTGATTTCTCCGCTTTTGTCGGGTCAAATAGATATAAGCCCCAATCCTTTCCTTCTCCATCACCTGCTACCATAATAGCCTGGCCTTCGTCTGTTAAACATCCCCCAAGTATATGCAGCTTTGGTATTTCCACTGAATATTTGCACTTATTTGCCAAATCAGTATATTTAAAGGTGTTTGATTCCGTATAATAATTCTCTGAACTTATGAAAATGTTTTTTCCGGCTGTTATGAATGTTTCCTGGTCGTTTGCTTTTTTGATAGCATACCCATTCGTAAGATCATCGCATGAGCATAATACAAATTGATTAGTCTTTTCATCTACTCCGTAGTAAGGAGTCCATGTGACATAGTACAGCGTATCTCCTATTCTTTCCAGCTTTTTGTCTGCAAATGTCAAAGTAAATATGTTGTTATCTGTACCCTGAAGCTGCATTTTTTCGTTGTCTGAACTTATATAGTAAAAAATATCCTCACTCAGCACAGTTTCTTCTTTTGTCACTGTGTCATACATCGCTAGCTGATTTGGAAGTGTTGTGGAATATTCGCTGTATACAATCTTCGTACCGTCTGTGGATGTTCCCAAAAGCTCCATATATGAACAATCCTTAACAGCTGGCAAGGTCATTTTTTCCTTTTCCTCACCAATACAGCTGTAATATGTCATTTCAAATTTCTCACAATCAAAGATGTAAAAGTCGCCTTTACTTAGGGCACCACATTGTGGCTGACCGCAATCCACCTCAATCTCTGCCGTTGTCATTTCGTCTGCCACTGAATACACGACAACAGTCATTTCAACTGTGTCCATTCCGCCCACAACAAATGGCATTATTAAGTAACCATCTGAATATTTAACACTCAGTGCAGGATTCTTGGTCTTCCAGTCAGCTGCAAGTGAGTATAACCCGGCTACATCAGTTGCTTCACCGGGTGTTGTCTCTATAGTTGTTGTTTCTATCGCAGTAGTTGCATTATTCTGAGCTTCACTGCCCGAATTACATCCTACAAAGCCTATGGCTAATACCGCCATAAACAAAGCCAACATTCTTTTCATAAATCATTCCCTCTTTCAAACTATCTAAGCGTCTTTGCACCAGGCGATTTTACTTTTGTCATATCTAATTAATCACCGAAATTAACCATTGTAATGCAAAGTGCAACAAATACAAGATAAATATTGTTCTTAGCTTCTCTGGTTATAGTAATCTTGGTATTTCCAAAATCATATCCCCTGTAAGTATCATTTTCTTTATCTACAGTTTCACCATCTTTGTCAACTGAAATTATGGCCTGCTTACGATCGTGAAGATCATATAACGTGTTCTCATATCCGGTAAAATCACCGGCTATCATGTAGTCAAGTCCCTGAACCTTAAACAAACCATCTATAGTTTCTTTTTTCTTTACTGCAAATGAATATTTGTCCTTAATCTTTACATATAGAACAAGTGTTAAATCAACAGATTTCTTTTTTATTTGTCCGATTTCGTTCTTATCCTTATCAAATATAATCTGTTTAAAACCTTTTTTCTCTACGCCAAACATAACTTCCCTATTTTGGTTCAAAATATTGAAGCATCCGGAGTTCTCACTATCTTCTACCCTTCTAATGTAGAACACTCTCTGTCCTCCCATTTCCGTCGGCAATGTCTCATCTCCACTCCCCGGACCTCTACCGCATTCCTTTTGTGTGTCATCCACATAATTGCTAAGAACCTTCTTAACAGTTCTAATTACTGTCAACACCAATGGTACCGCAATACCAATAAAAATCAATACATATAACATAATAACCTCATTCCGGAGCATCTTTGCGACGGGGCGAAGTGAAATTCGCGCAGGCGATTTCGCTTCTGCCATAAAATAATAGTTGTGATGCTCCTACACAACTATTACATAATCTGCTTCATATACTCTCTTGTGATTCCTTTGCAGATAATCTCAAAGCTATCATCCCATCTGAAATGATCCTCACATGAAACAGACCATAAATTTTTCAGTGTTCCAAGGGATACATAGTAGTTAAATGAGTGCTCAAAATCAATTGTCATTCCAGTAGTTGTGACTGCTAAATGTATAATTCTATATTTCTTTTTCAATTCGTCGATTAACTTATCAATCCACTCGTCAAATGTCATATTCTCACTTCTGTCTCATAGTCAGATTTTATCTCAGCCATATTACTGAGCCACCCTTTGAAAATTATTGACACTCATCCCTTTACTTAATTATGAATTCATCTCCCACATATGTCAATAAAAATTTATACTGACAATTCATCTACTTTTTTTTCTTAACTTTTCTCTCAGGCAGCTCATCATACATTTCTCGTACCATTTCCTGAAGCTTTTATACAATTTCACGTAAAAAAGAACCCCCCGCCTAAGCAGGAGGTTCTCATATATCTGTTACTCACAGATTATTTGTAAAGTTCTACTAACTTCATTAAGTGCTCGTAACGTGCCTTAGCAGCATCCTCTGACTGAGCAAATAACTTCTCTGCACGTTCTGGGAATGAACGCTGTAAACGTGTATAACGTGTTTCATTTCCAAGGAATTCCTGGTAAGTTCCATCACCTGGCTTAGATGTCAATGTAAATGGATTCTTTCCTTCTGCCTTAAGAGCTGGGTTGAATGAGAATAAGTTCCAGTATCCTGCAGATACAGCCTTCTTCATCTCATCCTGACAGTGATTCATACCACCCTTAACTCCGTGAAGTTCACATGGAGCATATCCGATGATTAATGAAGGTCCGTTGTAAGCTTCTGCTTCAGCAAGTACCTTAACTGCCTGTGCTGGGTTAGCACCAAGTGCTATCTGAGCAACATATACGTAACCATAGCTCATTGCTATTTCAGCAAGGCTCTTCTTTCCAACTTCCTTACCAGCTGCAGCGAACTGACAAACCTCACCGATATTAGAAGCCTTAGAAGCCTGGCCACCTGTATTAGAATACATTTCTGTATCAAATACCATAACATTTACATTCTCGCCTGATGCAAGTACATGGTCAAGTCCACCGAATCCGATATCATATGCCCATCCATCACCACCAAGAATCCATACAGATTTCTTAGCAAGGTACTGCTTCTTAGCAAGAACTGCTTTGCAAGTATCACATCCGGCTGCTGCACCCTTTTCGAGTTCTGCAACTAATGCGTCAACTGCTGCTGAGTTATCCTTTGTGCTATCCTTTGTCTCCATGAACTTAGCGATTGCATCCTTTGTAGCTGCTGGAGTATCATCTGACTCTGCTGCCTTAGCAAGCTTAGCAATTACCTGATCACGAAGTGTCTTCTGTCCAAGATACATACCAAATCCATGTTCAGCATTATCTT
>CAZBKO010000008.1:37929-40093 GCA_964492545.1 uncultured Lachnospiraceae bacterium | reverse complement strand
AGCATATTTACTACAATTTTTTTTAACAGGTTCAGCCGAAGGCTGAACTGTAACGTATTAATATAAATTAAGCTTATTCTGCATATACCAACTTTGCAATATCTACAGTTTCTTTTGCATCCTTTGCATAGTAATCTGCTCCAATCTGCATGGCATAGGACTTAGTAAGCACTGCTCCTCCCACAACAATCTTGCAGTCAACATTATTTTCTCTAAGAAGTGCAATTGTTTTCTCCATCGATACAAGTGTTGTTGTCATAAGTGCTGATAATCCCACAAGCTTTGCGTCGTACTTAATTGCGGCATCTACCACCTTTTGATAATCAACATCACGTCCAAGGTCGATAACCTTGTATCCATAATTCTCGAGAAGTACTTTGACAATATTCTTTCCTATATCGTGTATATCGCCTTTAACGGTAGCAAGAACAACTTTTCCTTTTTCTACGGATTCTGTTCCCTTTTTAGAAATATCATCCTTAATTACTGCAAATGCAGCCTGTGCCACTTCTGCAGATAAAATCAGCTGTGGCAGGAATATCTTGCCCTTTTCAAATTTGTCACCGGCCTCATCAAGTGCCGGTATAAGTATATTGTTGACAATTTCCATTGAATCCATTTTTTCAAGAAGCTGCTTAGTTATAGCTGCACCTTCATTCTTAAGACCATTTGCTAATGCATAATTAAGATCATGATTTGTTCCTGTCTGCGCAGGAGCTGTCTGCGCATTGCCTGTCATATTGTTATATGCTTCAATGAATTCCATTGAATTCTTATCGATACCCTTTAATAATCTGTAAGCTCGAACACTACCTGTCATAGAAGCAACATTTGGATTCATAATAGGAAGGTCCAATCCATTCTCCAGGGCAAGTGTCAAAAATGTATGATTAACAAGCTCTCTGTTTGGTAAACCAAACGAAATATTTGATACCCCAAGAACTGTCTTAAGTCCCAATTCATTTTTTACTGTATTTACAGCCTTCAGTGTCTCAACTACGCCATCCTGCTCAGCTGATGCTGTAAGTGTAAGACAGTCAACAAATACATTTTCTTTTGGAATACCGAGCTCTAATGCTCTATTTAATATCTTTTGAGCAATTGCAACACGTTCCTCAGCTTTCTTTGGAATTCCTCCCTCATCAAGTGTAAGTCCAACAACTGCTGCCCCATATTTCTTTACAAGCGGAAGAACATTATTAAGGGACTGTTCCTCGCCATTTACAGAATTGACAATTGGCTTTCCACAGTACACTCTAAGTGCTGCCTCAAGAACCTCTGGAATTGTTGAATCAATCTGAAGTGGTGCTTCAACAATACTCTGAACACCTTTAACTGCCTTAATCATCATTTCCTTTTCATCTATACCCGGAAGTCCAACATTTACATCAAGTATCTCTGCTCCGCCATTTACCTGCTCAACAGCCTGATTTAAAATATAGTCCATATCATCATTTTTGAGAGCTTCCTTAAATTTCTTCTTACCGGTTGGATTAATTCTCTCTCCAATAATTCTTGGTCCATCAATTACCACTGTATCAGTTGCCGAACATACTGCGTTAGGTATGGAAATATTTCTCTGTGCATATGTGTTGTTAGATGCCATATCAATAAGAGCTCTGATATATTCCGGTGATGTACCACAGCATCCACCAATATACTTAACACCAAACCCAAGCATTTTCTCCATATATGAAGCAAATTCTTCCGGTGAAATGTCATAGGTGTTTGTTACAGGGTCAGGCAGTCCTGCATTGGCCTTTACAATAAGTGGAAGGTTTGTCCATTTTGACATTTCCTCTACTACAGGATACAGCTCTTTTGGTCCGAGTGAGCAGTTAACGCCTATTGCATCAACTCCAAGTCCTTCAAGTGTGAGTGCCATAGCTGATACACTACAACCTGTAAATGTACGCATATTCTGTTCAAATGTCATTGTACATAAAATCGGAAGCTTTGAATGCTCTTTAGCTGCGAGCACTCCGGCCTTAATCTCCAGAAGGTCCGTCATTGTTTCAAACACAATAACATCCGCTTCTTTTCCTGCTTCTATCTGCTGTCTGAACATATCATATGCATCATCAAATGAAAGGCTTCCTGTTGGTTCAAGTAGCTGTCCGATTGGTCCAATATCAAGTGCTACCAATGCGCCTGTTCCTTCACA
>CAZBKO010000008.1:33432-37919 GCA_964492545.1 uncultured Lachnospiraceae bacterium | reverse complement strand
TGCTGCTTTTGCATTCCTAACTGCTGCCGCTATCAGTTCTTCGACAGAATATCCGCTGTCCTTCATCTTATATCTATTGGCACCGAAGGTGTTTGTGTACACAATATTGCTTCCGGCCTCTATATATTCTGCATGTATCTGTGTTACCATATCAGGCTGTGTTATGTTTAGCACTTCAGGAATTCCACCTAATTCCAAACCTTTGCTCTGCAGCATTGTTCCCATTGCACCATCAAGAACTATGAATTCTTTATCAAAAATATTATTTGCCACCGCAGCTTCCTCCTTCTTTGCTAATCGCACATTTATCTCTAAAATTACATGTTGAACAAGAAGATGTCTGTTCAACCTCTTTTTCACTTAATCCAATTACACAGGTAACTGATTTTCTAGGTATAAGAATAGAATTGTCATTTGCACATACTCCAACAGTTTTCTGAGCATCTAATACATTTAGAAAATCTTTCTGTGTTGATAATGGAAAATCTCCATACCCAACTCCAAATCTCCATGTTCTGTTATATCCCGGAAAATCAACACTTATAAACAGCTCTGCGGCATCACATACCTGCTCTATTGCTGCATTTGCAAGAGCATCTGTTACCATCGCACCAAATATATTACCAACTTCATTCTGTCTAATCAGCTTGTCCACATCTGATGAAAGCGTTGCACACATAACAACTGCCCTGTTACACTCTGATAAATGCTTCTTAATAGATTCTCCTTTAAGGGTGAGATTTGTTCCTATGAGCTTTACTCCTTCATCACACGCCTCTATATCAAAGCATTTGTATACGAATCTGGGCTTCATAGCCTTAAGTAATGCTTTCTCTCCATCATCAATCAAAGCCTTGATGACATCATCTGGCTCGCTTCCCTTAAATCCCATATATCTGTATGTTTCTGATCTGTTTATTGCTTTTAAATCTATCTCTCTTGTATGCATATCTACCTCACGTTTATGTTAATTACAAAATAAATTATATCCAAGTATAAGACATAATGCCAGAAAACAGATTGACAAAAATGATAGCTTCAAATAAAATCCAAGCGCCATGCCTACTGCAATCCAGAATAAAACAAATCCACAAACTCTTCTCATTATTTACGCTCCCAAACAATGGTCTTTAGTAAATAAATATGCAGGAATTTGTGGATTATACATTTACTCTACTGTTATGTCTTCTTCGGTAAAGGCTTCCTCTGAATCATTATCCTTATTACCGGTGAATCTTTCTATAAAGTCCGGAACCATATCAAGTATCTTGGTAAGTCCATCCTGTTCCTTAATATTAACTAGCTTTGGAACCCCGTCCTTGATTACAAGAACTGCGCTAGGACACATCTTTCCGCCCATTCCGCCGCCGCTGTTGTTTTTCTTATCTGCAAGAGCTGCACCTGCACCTACACCAAATGTAATATCAATAAGTGGTAAGATTATTGTGTCATCTACCTTGATTGCATCCCCAACAACTGTCTTGCTGTTAATAAAACTTTCCATTCCCTTAAATAATGATTCAACTGTGTTATCAAAATTATTGTTCTCTGCCATGAATAACATCCTCCTAAATTATATTTGTTTTGCCTTATTAATGGTGTTTCTAAGTTCCTTATTTCTATATAACCTAATACCTGAAAGTACCATAGGAAATGCTCTAATATGGCCTTTGCCCTTGATAGTCCCTTCAAATACTTTGTTCTCAAAGTCAGGATATATTTCAAATTTGTGAGTATATCCATAAAAACAATATATAAGTCCCAATAATCTTCCTGTATATGATGGATCTGAGAATCCAAATCTTATATTGACTTTTAATCTTCGAGGAAGAATACGCTTTATGCTTTTAATTATTTCCTTTTTAGAAAAAGACCATGCATTCTTAGTCTCTTCATCCCCTAGAAATTCAAATAGATTATTCTTTCTTTTGTTAACAGCTTTTATTTTATCACATATGTTCAATATTTTAAACTTAATAGATTTAATAAAATTAAAAGGATGAAATCGCCTTTTCTTCTTCTGAGTATTATTAGTGTTTATTGGCTGTGAATCTATCTGTGATTCTATCTGTGAATCTGATGTCTCATTTTCAAGCTCTTCGTATTCATCCTGATCAACCACCTCAAAATCACATTTTACATCATTAGTGTGTTTTTCTTCTCTGTGTTTTCTTGATTTTCTGGCTTTAGTATGTACTTTTTTCTTTCTTTTACCAATGGTTATACCAAATATCTTTAGTCTTCCACCGTAAGCTCCATTATCATACCTTAGTGTGTATGAAACAGCATGTAAAAGCCATGAAATAACAATTTTTCCATGCTTTTCATCATAAATACCGGCTTCACCCTTATATCTGATTGGAACAAACAGCACAATTAAAAGTACAGCTAAAGCAAGTGCCAATATGCCCAGTAATATGATTCCTATTATTTTTAAAATTAAAAGTATAATATGTAGCATATCTGCTCCTAACTATATTTTTTTACCAGTTCTTTTACCTTAAAGGAACCTGCAAGCTCATAGGACTCCATGATAATCTGCTTAACCATATCAAGAGCCTCATCTCTACCTTGGGCTATGCCCACAACAAATATATTGCTTTTTTGATAATGTGGCTGCATAAGTGTCACAGATGGGTAAATGTCCAATACGTTTTCATCATTTGCAGGAAGTGTCAGTACATATACACCAGGTATAAGCTTGTTTTTCTTGATTCGGCTAATAATAGTTCTCTTATTAGACATTGCACGCTTTCCAATATATAGTCTGTTATACCATTCCATATCTTAACCTCAATCTTTAATCGGCTTCGATAATACTGTTGATTATCTCAACACATCCAAGCTTCTCTGCACTGTCTCTGCAATTATCAAGAGACGTCATAACATATTCCTTAATTTCTTCCATGTTGTTAAAGAATACAGGAAGATTTGAAAGTACAGCACTCATAATTGACCTGTTTATCATCTTGTCATGATTTGAAAATGCGTTAGCTATATCATCAATTAGCTTCTTCTTCGTATTTTCAAAGTATTCTTTATCAAGTGTATCGTCATCGCTATTTTCACTAAGCTCTACAAAAAGGCTGCCTGAAAGAAGCTTCTGACATACGAATAAAGATTCATACACATGGCTGCACATTACGCTTGATGCCATCTCCATATAATCTGAATGTACAGTATCAAGGGCGTACTCTGCACCTGAATACTCTGCACCGATTCTCTCCGGTCTTCCCTCTAATTCAATCATCATGGCCTCTGTATCACTATCGATTGTAGCATACTCACCATTGCCAAACAAATCAAATATCTGTCTGTCTATCCTTTTGCATATATCTGCTTCCTCTGACTCATTGGCATAAGGAGAAGCCAAAGTGATTACATAAACATCATTAATCAGCTCAGTTGCCATCATGTATATGTTTACCATCTCATTTGTTGCATCTGCAACATATGCAAGATTCTTTGACAGCTCATCGAACTGTTCCTTAGTTATATCTGAAAACTTAAATGTATCAAACTTCTCCAATATCTCATTAAGCTCACCAAATTTTTCGCCAAATCCTTCGGGTCTGTCAAGAAGAGCTGCTGTTCTAAGTGTATACATATAGTCATCAAAGCTCTGTTTGCCAGCCTCTGAATATACATTTACGCCCTTATTAACATATTCATAAAACTTGTTTTTTACCATTCTAACAGGAAGCTGACCGATAATTTCTGAGATTTTCCCATTAATGACAGCATTGTCTTCATCCGAAATGATATATCGCATTATCTGCCTTGTCATTTCTTCATCTGAATAATTATCAGGGAGCATTTTTTCACTAAATCTGTGCTCAATTCTATTTAGTACATATTCATATCTGCTGAAAATATCAACAAATGTTGTCAGAATACTCATAGTTGCTGTTACTTCAGACCTAAGACCGGCAATATTTTTGATTGCTTCTTCCATCTCCATGCCTGTTGCACTGCCAATTACTGTAGTCTCTACAATTTCATTTAAGCGTCCTAAAATGCTCTCTATCTCTTCTTTTTTGTAGCCGGTATATTCTTCTAATACTTCATAATAAGTATAGTAGTTCATTGTAAACTGCATATGAGCAGCTCTATTGTACAAATCCATCATATAATTAGCATATTCAGGCAGACTTACCTCTAGGTTCTTACCTTTTGCTATATTATTAACTACATTATTCATCTTCTATTCAATGCCTTTCAATTATTTCATGATATCGCAGAAATCAAATGTTGCAAAATAATCTTCTGGTGTTTCTGCTCTTCTAATCATCTCCACATCTCCATTTTCTTTGAGAAGAAGCTCTGCTGATTTAAGTTTGCCATTATAGTTATAACCCATTGCAAATCCATGAGCTCCTGTATCATGAATTACAAGATAGTCACCCATCTCAATTTCAGGAAGCTGTCTATCTATGGCAAATTTGTCGTTATTCTCACATAATGAGCCTGTGATGTCATATGTATGA
>CAZBKO010000008.1:30089-33422 GCA_964492545.1 uncultured Lachnospiraceae bacterium | reverse complement strand
TGATCACATGGCTTGTCTTCCTTGCCCATTACTGTAATATGATGATAAGCGCCATACATAGCCGGTCTCATAAGATTAACTGCACATGCATCAACACCAATGTACTCCTTGTGTGTATGCTTCTCATGAATTGCTTTAGTTACAAGACATCCATAAGGTGCAAGCATAAATCTTCCAAGTTCTGTATACAATGCCACATTTCCAAGGCCTGCCGGTACAAGTACTTCTTCGTACACCTTCTTAACGCCCTCGCCAATAGCAAGAATATCATTTGGCTCCTGATCTGGTCTGTAAGGTACTCCAACACCACCAGAGAGATTGATAAATGATAACTCTACTCCACATGTCTCTTTAATCTCAACTGCAAGCTCAAATAATTCTTTTGCAAGTGTTGGGTAATATTCATTAGTTACTGTATTACTTGCAAGGAAAGCATGAAGTCCAAATCTCTTAACACCCTTTGATTTAAGAATCTTGTATCCTTCAAGAATCTGTTCTTTTGTAAATCCATATTTAGCATCACCCGGGTTGTCCATTATTGTTGTGCTTATCTTGAACATTCCGCCCGGATTGTATCTGCAGCACATGAGCTCTGGAAATTCTCCTGCTACCTTCTCAAAATATTCAATATGTGTAAAATCATCAAGGTTAATCTGAGCACCTAATTTCTTAGCGTATACAAATTCTTCCGCTGGTGTGTCATTTGATGAGAACATAATCTCACTTCCTGTGAAACCAAGCTTCTCAGCCATCATAAGCTCTGTGTATGATGAACAGTCAACTCCACATCCACAATCCTTAAGTATGTTCAGTATAAATGGATTTGGTGTTGCTTTGATTGCAAAATATTCTTTAAAGCCCTTATTCCATGAAAAAGCCTGCTTAAGCTTCAATGCATTTTCTCTAATTCCCTTTTCATCATATAAATGAAATGGTGTAGGATAAGTCTTGTCGATTTCTTTCAATTGGTCTAGTGTTACAAATGTTTTCTTTTCCATGATGTAAAAACTCCTTTTGTAATATATTATTTAATGTGTTCGTGTGTAAATAAATGATCCTGACAGTACTCATATGTTCCATTGCATTTAGAACAATATCTAAAGGATAATGACTCATCCTCACTGGTTCTGCCACACACTGCGCACTTGTGAACCTTTGGTGTGTTGCTTATCTTAATCTTCTTGTTATATTCACGCTTTCGCTTTATCTGCGCACGTGATACATGATAGCCTCTCATGAGCATATAGAATGCTCCTGCAACTATAATACATATAAGTGCTGATGTAGCCGGAATTGAATATGGATATATTCCAATCTGTCCAAGTCCATTTAATAATCCTTCACTTTTTATTAATCCAAATGCATTTCCATATCCACATATAACTGTTCCTGATAACAATGCTATTGTAAGATATGCCATCCACTTCATCTTGATTGGAATTATGAAAAATAACAGTACTTGTACCTCAGGTGCACTAAGTCCAACAAGAACAAATAATGCCATTGTAATATAGTACGAACCAAACCTTAAGGAAACTGGTAATAATCCCTCAATAGAACCTGATAATAATCCCTCAATAGAGCCTATATTTATATCAAATATAAAATAAAGTACAAATGCACCTATGATATGCATTAAATAGCTTGATATAATGAAAAGGTTAAGTGAAAACTTTCCCCACATATTCTCCATAAGCTTTCCGATAAAATACAGGAAATAAAGATTAATAGCAAGAAACAATAGTCTTCCAAAATCTGGTGGCAAAAAGATTATACTCAGTAATCTCCACACCTCACCTTTCATAATAAGTGACATATCAGGAGACAAATATTGTAAATAAAAATTAAGATTAAATTTAATTACAGCCCACATAATACCGTAACCGATAATCAAGTATATCATAATATTGTCTATAGCATACTTGCCATATTTTCTATCAAGTCTCGTAAGTAAATTCATTCATATGTTTCCTTTCTCAATTTAATAAGGCTTCCCCATTAAACCTAATATGACTAATTATAAGTTTCGGAAAGCCTTTTGTCAAACACTTATATTATGAACTATTCTTCTTCAAATATGTTCATATTGTTTCTTGGCTGCGGTCTAACCACTGTAGGAATACATATTTCCTCGCCAATTTTCAGATTATATATATTTATATACGGATTTGCATCCATAATTGCTTCAATTGCCACATTATATTTTCTACTGAGTGCATAGAGCGTATCTCCGGCAGCAATTCGATGAACTACTCCTCTACACTGTTTGCAATAACAAATCTTTTGATAGTCATCCATTCATTTTTCCCCATTGCTTATGTTTTAATATAAATTTATGTAATTTTTGCTCTAATGTGAATATACATTTTAATATGAATAAAAAAATTAAAAACGTCATTGTTGAAATTTGAATGATTGTGTAATATAATAGGAACGATTTGATTCAATTTACCTAGGAGGCAATTTATGCAAAAGAATTATTCACTTGGAATAGATATTGGTTCTACAACTGTTAAGATAGCTATTCTGAACGAAAATAGCAGCATTGTTTTTTCAGATTATGAAAGACATTATGCTAATATACAGGAAACATTGGCACAGCTTCTTAAGAAAGCTTTTGAAATAACAGGTGAAGTTACACTTTATCCTATGATTACAGGTTCTGGTGGTCTCACTCTTTCTAAACATCTCGGAATTCCATTTGTTCAGGAGGTTGTTGCCGTATCAACAGCACTTAATGATTATGCGCCACAGACTGATGTAGCTATTGAGCTTGGTGGTGAGGATGCCAAGATTATATATTTTACAAATGGTGTTGAACAGCGTATGAATGGTATCTGTGCCGGTGGTACAGGTTCATTTATTGACCAGATGGCTTCGCTTCTTCAGACAGATGCAGGCGGGCTTAACAAATATGCTGAGAACTACAAGGCTATTTACCCTATAGCTGCAAGATGTGGTGTATTTGCAAAAACAGATATACAGCCACTTATCAATGATGGTGCTACTAAGGAAGATTTGGCAGAATCTATTTTTCAGGCAGTTGTCAATCAGACTATCAGTGGACTTGCCTGTGGTAAACCAATTAGAGGAAATGTTGCATTTCTTGGCGGTCCACTTCACTTTCTTCCTGAGCTTAAGAAGGCATTTATCAGAACACTCAAGCTTACAGATGAACAGGTTATAGCACCTGACCATTCTCACCTATTTGCTGCAGTTGGTTCTGCACTTAATCATAAAACTGACAATAGCGTATCCATAAGTGAGCTTACCGAAAAAATGTCTAATGGTATTAAGATGGAGTTTGAGATTAAGAGAATTGATCCTCTATTT
>CAZBKO010000008.1:28929-30079 GCA_964492545.1 uncultured Lachnospiraceae bacterium | reverse complement strand
GACTATTCAGATTTCTGTGAGAAGCATAACGAAAACAGTGTTGCCACCGCAGATTTATCTACATACGAAGGTGACTGTTTTCTGGGAATAGATGCCGGTTCTACCACAACTAAGGTCGCTTTAGTTGGTGAGGATGGTTCACTTCTATATTCTTTCTATAGCAGTAATAATGGTAGTCCTCTTGCAACTACAATACGTTCAATCAAAGAGATTAACGAGCAGATGCCATCATCTGCCAAAATTGTATATTCATGTTCAACAGGTTATGGTGAAGCTCTTATAAAGGCTGCTCTTATGCTTGATGAGGGTGAGGTTGAAACAGTTTCACATTACTACGCTGCTGCATTCTTTGAGCCAGACGTAGACTGTATCCTTGATATCGGTGGTCAGGATATGAAATGCATCAAGATTAAAAACAATACCGTTGACAGTGTTCAGCTTAACGAGGCATGTTCTTCCGGATGTGGTTCTTTTATCGAAACCTTTGCCAAATCACTTAACTATTCTGTTGAGGATTTTGCTAAAGAAGCTCTGTTTGCTAAGAATCCTGTTGATCTTGGTACAAGATGTACAGTTTTCATGAACTCAAATGTTAAACAGGCTCAGAAAGAGGGTGCTCAGGTATCAGATATTTCTGCCGGATTAGCATATTCAGTAATCAAAAATGCATTATATAAGGTAATCAAAATAACAGATCCATCTGATTTAGGTAAAAAGGTTGTTGTACAGGGTGGTACATTCTACAACGATGCTGTTCTTCGAAGTTTTGAACGTATTTCCGGCTGCGACGCTGTAAGACCTGACATTGCAGGTATTATGGGTGCTTTTGGTGCTGCTCTTGTTGCCAGAGAAAGATATGACAGTTCCAAGGAGACTTCTATGCTTCCAATGGAGAAAATACTTTCATTGCAATTTTCTACTTCAATGGCAAGATGTAAGGGATGTACCAACAGCTGTCTCTTAACAATCAACAAATTCACCGGTGGACGTCAGTTTGTAACAGGAAACAGATGCGAGCGTGGTATAGGAAAGGAAAAGAATAAAGAAAATATTCCTAACCTTTTTGAATACAAACACAAAAGATTATTTGATTATGAAGCGCTTACAGCTGATGAAGCTACAAGAGGAACCGTTGGTATACCTAGAGTTC
>CAZBKO010000008.1:5674-28919 GCA_964492545.1 uncultured Lachnospiraceae bacterium | reverse complement strand
CCATTTTGGGCTACATTTTTCAAAAAGCTTGGATTTAGAGTTGTATTATCTCCAGAATCAAGCAGAAAAATATATGAGCTTGGTATCGAATCAATTCCTAGTGAATCTGAATGCTACCCTGCTAAGCTTGCACATGGTCATATTACATACTTGATTAAGCAGGATATAGATTTTATTTTCTATCCTTGTATTCCTTATGAGCGAAATGAAGTTCCTGATGCTAATAACCACTACAACTGCCCTATCGTTACTTCATATGCTGAAAATATTAAAAATAATGTTGAAGAAATAACTCAGGGTCAGGTTAAATTCCTTAATCCATTTATGGCATTGACCAACAGAGACACCGTTACTGAGAGACTTGTTGAAGTATTTACAAAGGAATTTAGCATTAATCCTTCAGATATAATTTCAGCTTCATTTGATGCGTGGAAAGAGATGGAAAATGTTCGTGAAGATATTAAGAAAAAAGGTGAAGAGGTTCTTAAATATCTCGATGAAACCGGTAAGCGTGGTATAGTTCTCGCCGGCAGACCTTATCATATTGACCCAGAAATTAATCATGGTATTCCAGAGCTTATTAATTCTTATGGAATTGCTGTGCTCACAGAAGATTCAATATCGCATCTTGCTCCTGTTGAAAGACCTCTTATTGTAATGGATCAGTGGATGTATCATTCAAGATTATATGCTGCTGCTAACTATGTTAAAACAAGAGAGAATCTTGACTTAATACAGCTAAATTCATTTGGATGTGGTCTTGATGCCGTAACAACTGACTGTGTAAATGATATTCTTACAAAATCAGGAAAAATTTATACAGTACTTAAAATTGATGAAGTTAACAACCTTGGTGCAGCAAGAATAAGAATTCGTTCTCTTATCTCAGCCCTTAAGGTTCGTGAGAAAAAACAAACTGAAAGAACTATTGTTCCTTCTAACATAAACCGTGTTGAATTTACAGCTGAGATGAAAAAGAATTATACTATACTTTGCCCTCAGATGTCTCCAATACATTTTGATTTATTAGAGCCAGCACTTAATGCTTGTGGTTACAACATTGTTGTTCTCCAAAATGACAACAAAAAGGCTATCGATATTGGTCTTAAATATGTTAATAATGATGCCTGCTATCCTTCACTTATAGTTGTCGGACAGATTATGGAAGCTCTTTTATCCGGAAAATATGACCTTGATAAAACTGCTGTAATTATGTCTCAAACAGGTGGTGGATGTCGTGCCAGCAATTATGTTGGATTTATACGTAGAGCTCTTGAAAAAGCCGGAATGGCGCAGATTCCTGTACTTTCACTCAGTGCACAGGGACTTGAAAAGAATGAAGGCTTCAAGATAACTCCTAAGATGATAATAAAAGGTATGCAGGCTGTTATTTATGGAGATGTATTTATGAAGGTTGTATACAGAATGAGACCTTACGAGAAGGTTAGCGGTTCTACCAATGAGCTTCATGAGAAATGGAGAAAGAAATGTATTGAATCATTACAGAAATCTTCTACCTCATCATCAGAATTTAAGAAAAATTTAAAAGGAATCATTCGTGATTTTGACAAGCTTCCAATTGATGAAACTCTTAAAAAGCCAAGAGTTGGTATAGTTGGAGAAATCCTTGTTAAGTTCTTACCAGCTGCTAATAATCACATTGTTGATTTACTTGAAACAGAAGGCGCTGAGGCAGTAATGCCTGACTTACTTGATTTCCTCTTATACAGTTTCTATAATGCAAACTTTAAATACGAGAATCTTGGATTTACAAAAGCCACAGCTCGCAAATGTAACCTTGGAATTAGTTTCCTTCAGCATATGAGAAAAGCCGCATCAAGCGAATTTGCAAAGAGTACTCATTTCAATCCGCCAGCTAAGATTAAGCACATTGCTGAACTTGCTTCTCCTATTGCTTCTCTTGGTAATCAGACAGGTGAAGGCTGGTTCTTAACAGGTGAAATGCTAGAGCTTATAGAAAATGGTGTACCAAATGTTGTTTGTGCTCAGCCATTCGGATGTCTTCCTAACCATATAGTTGGAAAAGGTGTTATAAAAGAAATTCGCAGGCAGAATCCAAAGGCAAATATTGTTGCTGTCGACTATGATCCAGGTGCCAGTGAAGTTAACCAGCTTAACAGAATCAAGCTTATGCTTGCAACAGCTGCAAAGAATATGAAAAAAGAAAAATAAAAAAAATTCGAGCACGAAGTGACATTTTCCTTATGAATTTGTGCACATCCCGCGAAGCGATTTAATTGACAGGACGTAACTTCCTATCAATCAAGAAAAATGGTACTTACAAGAAACATTAATTTCAAGTAAGTACCATTTTTATATGTTATCTATCTGCCAGTCAATTGGTTCGAGCCCATTGGCTTGTAGAAATTCATTTGCTTTGCTAAAATGCTTACATCCAAAAAATCCTCTGTATGCAGATAGTGGACTTGGATGTGGTGCTGTAAGTATTAAATGTTTAGGGTTATTGAGCATCGTTATCTTACTCTGAGCAGGTTTTCCCCACAGCATATACACTATTGGTCTGTCTTGTTCATTCACAACTCTTATTACAGCATCTGTGAATTGCTCCCAGCCCTTACCCTGATGTGAATTAGCCTGATGTGCTCTTACTGTAAGAACAGTATTAAGTAACAGCACTCCCTGATCAGCCCATTTCTTAAGGTATCCATTATTCGGAATATCACACCCAAGATCACTGTTAAGCTCCTTATAAATATTCTGTAAAGAAGGAGGAATATCTCTCTGCTCTGGTAATACTGAAAATGACAATCCATGTGCCTGATGTTCGTTATGATATGGATCCTGTCCAAGTATCAAAACCTTTACATTTTTGAGTGGTGTGAAATGAAATGCATTGAAAATATCGTCAGCCGGCGGATAAACAACAGCTCTACCATACTCGTTCTTAACAAACGAGAATAATTCCTTATAATAATCCTTCTTAAACTCTTTATTCATTGGTTCAAGCCAATCATTATCTATTGCTGCCATATCTTACATGAACTCCTTTTTCATTTAAATACTTTTTAAGCTCCATTATCTCAAGTTCTTTATAATGGAATAATGATGCTGCAAGTGCTGCATCTGCTTTACCTTCTGTAAGTGCATCATAAAAATGCTCCATATTTCCTGCACCGCCTGAAGCAATAACTGGAATTGAAACGTTTTCAGCAATCATTCTTGTTAGCTCAATATCATATCCTGCCTTAGTTCCATCACAATCCATACTTGTTAAAAGTATTTCACCTGCTCCAAGCTTATCTACTCTCATTGCCCATTCAACAGCATCTAATCCCGTATCTATTCTTCCGCCATTCTTGAAAATGTTCCAGCCACTTCCATCCTCTCTTCTCCTAGCGTCAATTGCCACAACAACACATTGACTTCCAAACTTATCAGCTGCATCACTGATTAGATTAGGTGTATTAATCGCTGCAGAATTGATTGCAATTTTATCTGCACCTTCTCGTAAAAGTTCTTTAAAATTGTCAACTGTTCTAATTCCACCACCAACAGTAAATGGAATAAATACTTTTTCTGCAACCTTCCTTACCATATCAACTACGGTTTCTCTCTGGTCTGAGGATGCAGTTATATCAAGGAATACCACTTCATCTGCACCTGCTTTATCATAGGCAGCTGCAACTTCAACAGGGTCTCCTGCGTCTCTCAGATTAACGAAATTAATTCCTTTGACCACTCTATTATTATTAACATCCAAACATGGGATAATTCTCTTTGTATGCATTCTAGTCTCTCCTTATATTCTATAAATTCGAAAAATTACGTAAAATGTTCAATCCTATTTCACTGCTTTTTTCCGGATGAAACTGACATGCAAATATGTTATTCTTCTCAACGGATGCATGAATGTGTGTACTGTATTCTGTAGTAGCCTTAACAATTGATTCTTCTTTTGCTTTCAAATAGTAAGAATGCACGAAATATACATATGACTGATCCGGTATATCTTTAAATAATCTGCCGTTGTTTTGGAAATCCAGAGAATTCCATCCAATATGCGGAATCTTTAACCCTGGTTCATCAGGAATTCTAAGAATGTCACCTTTAAGTATTCCAAGTCCTGCTACTCCCTTGCTTTCATCACTATTTTCAAACATAAGCTGAAGTCCAAGGCATATACCAAGAAACGGTGTATTGTTGTCAACAACATCATAAATAGTATTTACAAGGTTGTATTTGTTAAGCTTCTCCATTGCATCACCAAAGCTTCCTACACCTGGTAATATTACCTTATCAGCATTTAAGATTTCATCTCTGTCTCTCGACACGACTGTGTCTTCACCTATAAACTTAAGTGCTTTTTCAACACTTTTCAGATTACCGGCATCATAATCAATTATGGCTATCATCTTGTCTAATCCTCCGCAGTTGTCTTCTTTGTTGCCTTAATATTTTCTTTCTCTATATTACTTTCAATCCTTGAAATATTCTTATTTGTAACTGATGTTATTTTTTTAGAAAACTCATTCTTGCTTGTTATATCAGCTATCTGTCTGGCACTTTTTTCTGAAAGATTATAGTCATATTTCAACTTTTTAACTATCTTCTTATACACATATTCCATGTCTGACTCAATTCCAAGCTGTGCAGCTTCATTGTTATACTTGTCATATTTCTCAATTCCATTAATAAGTGCATTGAGTGCCTTATAATAATCACCCATTTGGCGATAATTACTATAGGTTCTATACTGCTGCTCTACATACATAACCGTGACAACCTGGTCATAAAAGTCTGTATCCTTCTTCTTAAGCTCTAGTCCTGCCAGCTTATCATATGCTTTGCTATAATTCTTGTCTACAAATGCATTAACTGCCGCATCCATTTTAGAATTATAATCATGTGTTGAGCCTCCAAATACAAGTATCAGTGAGACTCCTGCAACAAATGATATCATGAGAAAATACGCAGCAATAGGAATATGAATAATATCCTCCTTTGAAACCGGAGGCTTTTCCTTTTTCTCTTTAGGTTTCTTTTCTTTCTTCTCTTTAGGCTTTTTCTCTTTCTTTTCTTTGACCTTTTTCTCTTTTTTCTTTTTCTTCTTATCTGTTCTATCTTCCAGCTCATCAAGCTCAGACTCATCAAATTCACCGGATTCCATCTCAGAAATCAACTGCTCATTCTCATCCTGCTTAGCTTCTGTTTGTTCTGCATCATCCTTGGCAGACTTGTCCTTCTTCTTAAATAATCTTGCAAAAAATCCGGGTTTTTTTTCTTTTTGCTCACCTGCCTGCTGTTCTTCCTGGTCAGGATTAAATTCCTGCTGTTCCTCATCAGAACTTAGACCTGCCATGCTGTTAAGCATCTTGTCCAAATCATCAGACTCACCCTCTTCAGCTGGTTCATCAGGATTGCTTTGTTCACTATTCTCCGATTCATCATTGGCCTTAGCATTATCATCAAATCCTGGTATATCCACATTACCTTTAATGTCATCTACACCATTGATATTTTGCAGTAAATCAGAAAAATCATCATCCTTATCATATGCTGCAAAGCCTTCTGCACTGTCAATATTTTCACCGACATTTGATATATCCTTGCTCTCGTCATCGAAATTATTTTCCAATCCCTGCATTAATTCTTTCATGCCGTCTTCTTCACTTTCTGACTCCTGAGGTACAACGACATTACTTTCTTCAATGCCATCAAGATTCTCACTTAAAGAATCTCCAAGAATATCATCAAGATTAAAGCTTGAAAAATCATCAGCATCACCGTCTATATCCTGAAAAATATCTACTGTATCATCATCACTGACACTATTTAGTTTGTTATCGAGATCCCCCAGCAAATCATCTTCTTCATCCGAGTTAACTACAGAATTCAGTAACTGATCAAGATAGTCTTCATCTGTGGGATTCACGTTAATATTGTCTTTTGCCATTATTAATATTTGCCTTCCATAAGTTATGCTTTAGCTATCAATTCGTCAATTGTCTCTACCAATCTTCCTATTTCAGGTTTTGAAAGCTGAGCATCGGCTCCAAGTGCAATTCCTTTTGCTTTCATCTCCTCATTAACAAGCGATGAGAAAATAATGAGCGGAATCTGCTTAAGCGTGTCATCTGTTTTTATTAGCTTTGTTAATCTATGACCATCCATAAGAGGCATTTCTATGTCTGTGATAATACATTTAACTGTATCCAAAGCTGAACCCTTAGCCTTCATATCGCATAATTTATCCCATGCTTCCTGACCATTATCATTGTGTATTACATTAATATAACCAGCCTTGTGAAGTGAATCACATATAAGCTTTCTAAGCAATGGTGAATCTTCTGCCATTAGTATTGTAGCATCAGATCTGTTTCTGGTTCCAAGTCTGTCTATATCTGATACCTTAAGACCTGTTTCTGGACTTATATCTGAAACAATCTTTTCAAAATCCAAAATTATTACAAGCTTATCATTTACCTTAATCACACCTGTTGCAACACCTGCATTATCATTGTTAAGTGTTGAATCTGGTATAATTATATCTGCCCACGATACTCTGTGAATTCCAACAACTGACTGCACATGAAATCCAATATTAAGCTTATTAAAATTAGTTACAATAAGCATATCTGCTGCACTCTGACCAGCATTAAGATTAAGTACTCTATTAAGGTTGATTACTGTTATCATTGTATCTCTTGGCATAAATATTCCTTCTATACCAGGATGTGAATTAGGAACAGCTGTTATCTTCTGATATGGGAGTATCTCTCTTATCTTGGCAACATTGATACCATAGTGATTACCTCCAACAGTGAATTCCAACACCTCTAATTCATTTGTACCATTCTCTAATAAGATATTTGTATCCATAAGCTCCTCCGATCCGCCATAATGACGTATTATTTACTTTAGTGTAATTGTGCCTGACTTATCAGCACCGGCAACATAAATATCAAGACTTGAAATATCCGACTTACTCTTAAGTGCAGTCTGGAATACAAGAACCATTTCCTTAGTCTCATTCTTCTTAAATGAACCTTCATATGTATTAAATGCATCAAGCAATAATGTTATCTGTGCATTAAGTCTCGTCTTGTCATTGACTATAGCCCTATATCTTGCATTATATGACATAATATTAAGTTCCTTCTTACTTCCTGATACATTCTTAACCTTAACCTTGACTACCAAAAGCTTAGTATCCTTAACTGCCTTCATGATAAACAGCGCGTCCTTCTGATTATCAGATGGGTATGAATCTGTTAATTCGAAATCTGTACATTCAACACTGAAGCCATCAAGACCAAGTGCCTCCTCAATTGTACTTGCAGTGTCAGCCTTAGTTGTCTCTTCTTCGCTGCTGCCCTGTCCGCTTCCAGATGTCTCGCTCTCGTTCTTCTTAGTGGTTTCCTCCGGAGCAAATGTTGCCTCCTGCGTAGTTGTTTCTATCTCTTCATACTTATAATTGTAATTCTTATCATACTTGAGTAAGGAATCCGCCGCATATCCTGCAACAATGTCTCTCTGACTGTCATTAAGATCTGACACTCTCGATGAACATCCACTCAAAGTGCATAACGTACATACCATAAGAATGCATACACATTTTCTCATTATATTTCCTCCAGTCCGAGTATGCCATAACATATAATTATTTTACCATTTTTATGGTATTTCTTCAACTTAATTTTGCATCTAGTTCAAACCAGAAAGCTACGCCATTTTCGCTGTTATAAACACCATATTTTTGATTATGTGCATCCATTATGGCCTTAACAATAGAAAGTCCTATTCCACTGCCTCCATATTCTCGGCTTCTTGCCTTGTCGACCTTATAGAATTTAATCCATACCTTGTCAATTTCTTCCTCAGGTATGTTATCTCCAGTATTAAATACTTCTATATGAACCTTATCATTTTCCTGTTTTAATGTGATACTTATTACATTTTCACCCGAAACATGATTGATGGCATTGCTGATGTAGTTTGTAAGAACTTCCTCTATCTGAAATTCATCTGCCCACACCATTATATCTTCAGGTATGTCACATTTGCATGTGATTTTCTTCTGATCGAGCATGAGATCAAATGACTGTTTTATGGCACCTATTACCTGGGAAATATTAAAATGCTCCATCTCGGACACATTTTCGCCAAATTCCAGTTTATTTAGTGAAAGCAGCTGCTTTACCATTCGGTTCATTTTATTAGCTTCGTCCATAATGACATCACAATAGTAATTTCGGCTCTCTTCATCGTCATTTACGCACTCTTCCAATCCCTCAGCATATCCCTGAATCAACGCAATAGGTGTCTTTAACTCATGTGATACATTTGAGAGAAATTCTTTTCTCATTTCATCTATCTCAGTTTTTCTCTGAATATCTTTTTGAAGCTCATTATTAGCTGTCTTAAGCTCAGAAATGGTACTTTCAAGTCTCTCAGACATCTCATTCATACTGTTGCCAAGAATTCCTACCTCATCATTTCTTCCACCACTATATCTTACGCCAAAGTCCAGATTGGTCATTTTCTTTGAAATACCTGCAAGATCAAGTATTGGTTTTGTAAATTTCTTTGCCACATAAAACATCAAAATAAGGCTTAGCAAAATGATAAATACTCCTACAATTACAAAGAACTTATTAAATACTGCTATGCTTTCACGTATACTCTCAACAGCCATCCTCATAATAAATCTTTGGCCATTATCCATAAATCCATAGATTTCTAAATACTGTGAGTTTTCGAAATTCTTGTTATAGTATTTTTGAAGCACATATGTTGAATGCTCATCAATAGTTGCAGTAAACTTGTCATCCCTGGCAAAAAATACGTTATTCAATCTGTTTATTAGAATCATAACATTTCCGGTTCTTATCTGTTCATTTCCATCGGAATCAATTATCAACAGAGAAATACCATTCTTTTCACATAAAGAATATACCGAGCTTTTTACGTCATCACTTATTCTGTCTCCGGTTCCTATAGACTGATTGATATACTCATACGAATCAACTAAGTCATCCTCTTTGTTTTTCATATAGTAACGTTCAAGAAACAAACCATTAATAATCAGGTACAATGCAAATGTACTTGCAATCAATGCTCCAAAAATCAATGTTAATTTTATTCTTATCGAATGCTTCATTATTTTACCTCTCTTATGAAACTATACAACCTCATATTTGTATCCGGTTCCCCATATGGTTTTGATATAGTCGCCAGCGTCAGATAGCTTGCTTCTCAGCTTTTTAACATGGGTATCAACTGTTCTTGCATCTCCATAATAATCATAATCCCATACACTGTTAAGTATCTTTTCTCTTGATAATGCAATGCCTTCATTCTCAATAAAATATTCAAGCAATTCAAATTCCTTATGGCTCAAATCCACATTATTTCCTGCCACCTTTACCGTGTGTGCTGCTTTGTTAAACTCAATAATTCCTGAATTTACAACATCTCCGGATACAAGCTTATTAGCTCGTCTAAGCAAAGCTTCTACTCTTGCCACAAGAATTTTGGGACTAAATGGCTTTGCAATGTATTCATCTGCACCTATTTCAAATCCCTTTAACTCGTCCTGCTCCTCCGCCTTAGCAGTAAGCATTATAATAGGAACCTTAGACAATTTTCTTATTTCCTTGCATGTCTCTTTTCCATCCATTCTAGGCATCATAACATCAAGAATAATCAATGAAATATCTCTATTTTCCACGAATTTTTCCATTGCCTCTTCACCGTCAGCTGCTTCAATAACACAATAATCCTTTCTGACCAGGAAATCCTTAACAAGCTTTCTCATTCTAGCTTCATCATCTACTACAAGTATTTTTACATCATTCATAATCCACATCTCCTATTCTCTATTTTATATATTGACTTATCTTTATCAAACATTTACAATCACATTAATACCATAGAAAGGTGTATAAATTGTGAAAAAGTTTTTATTATCTATTAATTTAGCTATTATATTGTTATTGTCTGCATGTTCTACAATATCTAATTATTACAATCCTTCGGCAGAAATAACCACCAGTGAACCGGTTAGTCCTGTTCTTAGAAATGAAATTAATCGAATTATTTCTCAAAATATAACTTCTGATATGTCCGAATATGATATAGCTAAGATTCTACATGACTATATTGTTATTAATACTGAATTTGACAGTGAGAACCTTGAGCAAAACACATTATCTGATTCCGTTTACACTGCAAAAGGTGCGTTAATTGATCATCTTGCAGTATGTCAGGGCTACTCTGAAGCATATTTATTATTGACAACCGCCGCCGGCTTGGAATGCAAAATCATATCAGGTACAGCTAACGGTGATAATCATGCGTGGAATATAGTGAAAATTGATGGCAAATGGTACAATGTTGATGTTACCTGGGACGACCCAACCAATACCGTCAAAACCGGTACTGCCAATCTTAAATATAATTATTTTCTAATTCCAGATTCAGTTATGTACCAGGATCACAAACCTGATGGTGATGTACTCAAATGTACATCTGACACATATCTGTATGATATCAAGGAATATGGTGCACCCTTTGTAATACTTGATTCCATACGTTCAATACCTAATTATTATATGCAGTATTATAGAGATGGAAAGCATACTGTTACATTCTATTTTCCAACCTACGAAACTGAATTAAGCGATGATATAATTAACGAAACCGCAAGTAAATTAGCTACATTTGGTATAAATGTCAGCGGTATAACATATACACCTATAATAAAGCTTGATATGTACAATTATACAACTATTACCTTTGAATAAATACTACGGGGTACACTTCACACAGGAAGTGTATCCCATTTTTAGCAGCTGTTCTTTTGTTCCAGCAAAAAACAACTTATTATGCTCACTCATATCATCAATGCTCTCACATCCGGGTATATGGAAATTCCCTGTTCTTGTGTTTACAACATAATCATATGGTTTAGAATTCTCATCCATAAAATCACGCACACCCCTGCAATGAAGCGACAAATCATCTCCATCTGTTTTCATTATTATATCTCCAAGTATATCCGTTCTAAACACATCTGTTTCTGCCATCTTTAATCTCTTTAGGACTTTCCTAGTCGGATGTCCATAAGTATTATCTGCTCCTACACTGATAATACTTATTCTCGGTGTTACTGCTTCCAAAAATCTTGTTGTACTGGAAGTTGAGCTTCCATGGTGACTAACTAAATATACATCACTATCCAAATCTATCCCTGATTCCAGCATCTCAATTTCACTTCTATACGTGGCATCGCCGCATATTAAAAATGATATATTGTCGTAAATAATTTTCATTCCTATACTATAGTCATTCTCATTTTGAAATTTCACATCAGCAGGCGCCACACATAGCAATGTCACACCCTGAAAATCAATTTTTTCTCCAACCTGCGGCTGTCTCGAGGTTATCCCTTTAATCTTTAAGCTATTTCTAAAGGATCTGTATATCTTAGTATCTACAACATAGTTAGGTGCAAGAACCTTCTTGACATCAAATCTATAAACAACATTTACAAGGCCATATATATGGTCTGTGTCATAATGTGTTGCTATTACATAGTCTAACTTCTCTACACCAACACTTTCAAGATATGACGTAACCTTATTCGCAGCTGAAGCATCTCCTCCATCAATCAATGCATAATGACCATCAATTTCAAGAAGAGCGGCGTTTCCCTGTCCCACATCTATAAAATGAACCTTTAGTTCACCTTTGCTCTTTGAGTTACCTGATGTATTAATTATACCGGTATACTCAAGTATAATCACTGCACCCACAGCCAATAATACAACAAGCAGTGCGGCAATTAGTTTTCTAATTTGATTTTTCATTATTCATCAAACTCCACTACTACGTAATATCCTTTTTCTGTTTCATGAATTGCCTTAACAATTCCTTTATCTGACTTAAGTCTTTCTCTAAACGGAAAGTTTGCAGACATTGCAACAGCTGGTTCAACAACGTAATAATAGCTGTAAGGAAGCTTACCTTCCCTTATCTCAACTTCCTGGCCTATTTCCACCAGTCCTGTTCTCTCCATTTTAAATTCCATTTCTCTCATATAAATCACCTTCCATTGCTTGAGATTATATCATAATTCTTGTTTTATTTCTATTTATTATACATATTTTATTGACATTTATGATAAAATAGATTATATTTAATAACTACCTAATAAACGTTTGTGACAGTCATTCCTATTTTAGGGGTTGTACTGGTTTCGACGGGGTTTTAGAAATTAGGGAAGCCACTGGCGGGTCGGGACCGCCTCACCAATCCGAAAATAAATATAAACGCAAACGATAATTTAGCGTACGCTGCCTAGTGGCAGCTGTCGACCTTAAGCCACTCGCTGTTTAAGAGTTCGGCATCGACTTTGCGAGGCACTCTTTTACCTAAGCTTTGCGGTAGATGAAGATTCATGAAGCTACTGATGCTACAAGCCTGTTAGTGGGCGTGTAACGGAGGGAATGGCAGTTTTTCTGCAGATACACTGACTGTAGTGGGAGATGCCTTGATGGAAGAGATTTCGGACAGGGGTTCGATTCCCCTCAGCTCCATCTGGAAACCCAGTAAAATCAAGGGTTTCAGCGATTGCCTTTTGCAGAGGTAATCAAAGCGGTAATCAAAATAGTGAAAAAGTCCAGTGTTTTCAATGGTTGGGAGCATCTGGACTTTTTTATTTTATGATTATTCTTGACAACTCATCTGTGGTGATGTCGTTGTTTTCAGAAATACACATAAAGAAACACCTGTGATAAAATCACAGGTGTTTCTAGGGGAGTATAAATAATTAATAAGGGGTTATATAAAAGAAATCTAGCTGATTTCTTTCTACTCACATATAATAATATATTTTGTCGAATATTGCAAGTCTTTTTTTATTTTTTTCTAAATTATTTAATGACAATTTTTACAAGCTGAATATCCCATTTGCTCAAGCTCCTGTACTGTACCTGAAAACTCCTGTCTATTTTCATCCTTAATCGTTGCTACGCTTCTACAACCTGGTTCATGATATTTTTTTGTGTTAGTATTCAAAATAAATGTATGTACTGTTTCCGAATTCTGTTGTGATGTTGTTATTTGCTCTGTTGTCAATTCACTGGCAGGCTCTTCTCCTGCCTCTAAATTGCTTGAACCATCATCATAGCTAATATCAATTCCAGGCTGAACATTATAGCAAAATATATTAAATTCAATTCCAGCTCCGTTATCTTCAACTGAGTACGCTTCCATTAATACACCTGACGCAACGAGGCAATTGCTATTGTACATCGGGGTAACTCTGTAAAGTACATGATTACCTGTTTCATTCACATAGTCAGCAACCATATTTTCAAATGGCAGCATGCCTTCAACATTAAGATATCTTGTGCCGGTGATTAGATTCTCTTCATTTGCATTTTCACCTGCCAACTGATATCCAATCAAATGACACCTGTTATATAGGTATTTACCATCTACATTTTCATATCTTACCGAATGCCAGCCAGATGGCCTCACATTTCCAATTGCTCCCCTTTCCTCTGTGGGCATTATTTCTGTGCAGATATTTGCATAGGCCACACCACATCTTCCCAGGGAATCAAGTGATGAATACGTTTCAAATGGCTCTGTTGTCATCTCTTTTTCTTCAAAAAATGGTGTATTGTTATTTATTGGAGAATATGGTAAGCCTGTATATTTCGGTATATCCTTTAATGATACAGCAACACTTGCTACTGTTGTTTTCGTCTCATCATTATTCTTGTGGCTTGTTTCTTCTGAAGCAACACTTGTTAATTCAGGTGTTGTTGTAATAGCCTCTTTTTGTGAAGCAATTGTTGTGCTATCTTCATCTGTAACAGTGCATCCAGAAAAGGACAAAAGAATAATTCCCAATATTACTGCTAAAATGCTTCTCTTCTTCATCTTTTATATTCCTCCATTGTTATTGTCTTATGAGAATTTCCAACAAATTCATCTGTTCTTTCCAACTTCCATGATTTCAAAGAAATATCAAATTTCATATCTGATGGATAAGTGCGATTCCATTTAAATAAAATGAATGTATTTATATCTTTCAAAAATGGAATAAGATTCTCATTCTCAACAAAACATAAATCATCTTTCTCAGCTTTTTGCAAAAAATCGTCCTCAACAATTATATTGCAATTCATAAAGTCCTTAAACTGCGCAGCTGAATACGAATTCATTCTAATTACTTTTCCTTCTGCCATTCTAATAATATATTGTCTTAATTCTGCATCCATACTTAATCTTCTATTATTGAACATCATTCCCATATTGTCATCAACTACAATTATTGTTTTCACATTATCTCCATTCCGGAGCAACTTTACGGCGAGGCGAAGGTAATTTCGCTTAGGCATTTTCTTCTGTCATTAACACTATTTGTGATGCTCCTGCGCAAATAGCTCTTAGAAACTAATGTTATTTAAATTATATCAAAACAAAATGAACAAGTCCACAAAATGAGGTTTTCATTTTATGTCTTGTTCATCTATTATCTTAACTATGCAATCATTAAATATGTAAAATACCCCGCATATGATAAAAGCATTATGGAGCCTGATACTCTATTTAAATGATTGGTTTTTACAACTGCTGCCCAAAGTAATACTCCTGCGAGAATTGCTATTACTGTATCTATTATGAAGCCTGGTCTATATGGAACCGGTGTAATTAGTGCTGTGGTTCCAAGTACAAACAAAATATTAAAAATGTTGCTTCCTACTATATTTCCTATAGCGATATCTGCATTTTTCTTAATCGCAGCGGTGACAGATGTTACCAGCTCCGGAAGTGAAGTTCCAAGTGCTACAATTGTAAGTCCTATAAACCTTTGACTTATTCCTGCCATTTTAGCAAGCTTCGTTGCTGCATCTACCGTAATATCACTGCCCCATACTACAATTACGCATCCAACAACTGCCATAACAACCATAACAGCAAATGGTTTATCTGACAAATGCTCATCCTGCTCTGTAGCGGCTGCCTTTCCTTTTTTTGCCATATACAGCATATACACAAGATACACTATGAATAATACCCAAAGCATTATTCCTTCTACCAAATTAATACTTTCATCTGTAAATCCCATCAATGCAAGTATGGCTGTAACAGCTATCATGAATGGTATTTCTATCCAAATTGTAGATTTGGATACGGCAACCTTTGTTACCACAGCTGTAATTCCAAGTATTATTAGTATGTTTAAAATGTTACTTCCTACAATATTTCCAACTGAAATATCTGCGTTATGTTTCATTGCAGCTGCTATACTAACTGCCGCCTCTGGTGCACTTGTTCCCATGGCAACCACAGTAAGTCCTATTACCAGCTGTGGTATACCAAATTTTGCAGCTATGCCAGCAGCACCATCTACAAACCAGTCAGCACCTTTCACCAGCATTGCAAATCCTACAATTATTAATAAAATCTGTATCAATTATTTATCCTCCTTATCATCAGTTCCTTTACGATCTGCAATAACGCAAAACGCACACACTGCAACAACAGCTACACATAGTACAATTACAAATATATCTGATCCGCTCATGGCTTACCTCCTACAAAATAATTATTAAAGAGAAACAAAAAATCAGCCACTTTACCTGATACTTTTAGGTACCAAAATAAAGCCAGCTGATTATACTCTGTCTTTTCTTCCATCCTTATCCTGCATATATGATATATAGTAATGCTTTAGAACTATGTTCTTATCACTGTGAATGATAAAGAAATTCTCGCATAACTTAAACAAACTTGATAACACAATAAATACAAGCAGTAAAATAACTGCATTTCTGGTTGACATACTGGCACGTGAACATCTGGCATTAGTTGTTACACTAACAGACTTATAGTTCTCAACAGCACGCATCTCATTAGTATTAGAAAAAGTATCAATACTGCTAACAGACTGATTCTTATCTTCTGAGGCATCCAAAACAAAGCTATGTGTAGTAATATCACCGGTCTGAATCATGTCAACCGGCTTATACTGCAGCATAACTGCTATTACAGCTATTAACAATATTATTATAGATGCTGTTTTGCGTTTCATATTTACCTTCCTATATGATTTTTCTTAATGCATTTATATCATACTTATATGTATAATTGCAAGCTAATCATTATCTATTTTAAAATTTAATTCTTTAAAAACTGCTTGTGCTTTTTCGGTTCCTGCTAAGGATGCCAGAATTACACCTGTATTGGCATCATCTATCCATATAAGATAATCATATTCTATCCCGCCTGCTTTGCTCTCTGTCTCGTAATATGTATATTCTATATTGTCAATATGGCCTTGTGAAATCTTTAAATCTTCTTCTGAGTTAACTACATTTTCATGATATTCATCATAAATATCTTTAGTAGCAAATACACCCTGTGTTATTTCCTCATCATCTTTGGAAATATAAAATGTACCTTCTTTTTGCTTCATTGTATATCCATCTGTTGTGTTGAGTGTTACTTTTATCATGTCTCCCGTCTCAACCTTAAATGTATAACTCATAGATGTACGTTTGTTCTTGCATCCACTAAAGCATGACAGAACAAGTATCATCACCAATGCCAAAATAGTAATTTTCTTAATTCTTTTCATAATCGTCCTCATTTCCATATGTCTTATTACACTAAATTTATAAATCTATATCGTATTTATCAAAATAGTTTTGAACGTTTGACACACTGTTGTCTATATACTCACCAATCTCATCTACATGATATGTATTAAGTATCTGCCTGTAATCTTCATCAGCCATCTCCATCATTTTAATATCAAATCCTGGAGTCCCTGCAATATCGCTGCCATAATATGTAAGATATCTATTTGCATCTGAATATCCCAGTGCCATTCTAATCATTGCGCCCTTGCTTGTAAAATCAAGTGTCCCATTAAGCAAATCACCTAAATCTCTACTTGGTCTTATTTCAATAAAATTAGCATCCGGATACTTATTATATGGAATCTTGGTGTTCTTTGAAAGCATTATTACTATAATATTTCTCATTCCAAGGTCATACAATGGCTTAATTGGCAGATTGTCTGTTAGTCCTCCATCCCGATACACATAATTACCAATTTTGACCGGCTCATATACAATCGGTAGTGCAGAGGATGCCAATAATACCTGCTTCATCTGCTCATACTCTAAATTATTGAGCTTGGTATATTCTGTAACTGCTGTTTCAGTAACATAGTCTGTATACCTGCTAAGAGTAGCATACATTGGTCTCACATCATTTCGTATCTTATCTCTATTAATATAGCTGTCGATAATATTCACAAGTCCTTCACGGCTTACAAAGCCTTCCTTGCCATCAAACATTTTAGAGATATCGGCCTCAATAAATTGACTTGGTGAAATGCTTTTCCACACATCATATGCCAACTCTATATCATCCATAGATAGTAACGCCATGTTAAGTGTTCCAACACTACTGCCGGATATGGCAGAAATTCTATTGTGAAGCCCCGCCTCCATGATAGCTTTGTAGGCTCCTATCTGATAAGAGCCTTTACCTCCTCCGCCTGCAAGTACAAGTCCCCAGTCCTTTTGTAACGCATCATCAATCATTATCTACTCCTCCAAACATCTTAACCTAAATTTCTAATCTTAAATTCCTTTTCAGCTTCTCGCTTTTGATCCTTTTTAGCGATATCCTGACGCTTATCATATAACTTTTTACCCTTTGCCAGGGCTATTTCTACCTTTACAAGGCTTCCTTTAAAATATACCTTGGTAGGAACTAAAGTATAACCTTTTTCAGTCATTTTACCTAGAATTTTATTTATCTCGTATTTGTGAAGCATCAGCTTCTTAATACGAAGGGGATCCTTATTGAAAATATTACCCTTTTCATAAGGACTGATATGCATATTGTAGACGAATACTTCTCCATCCTCCACTCGTACAAATGCTTCTTTTACGCTGCATTTTCCCATTCGCAAAGACTTTACTTCAGTTCCATGAAGACACACACCTGCTTCGTATGTGTCCTCTATGAAATAATCATGATATGCTTTTTTATTGTTTGCTATTAACTTAATTGCTTCTTTACTGCTCATCTTCGCTCTCTTCCTCAAATAATTCAAAATCAATCTGTCGCTGCAGTCTGTCTGTTCCTGTTACGACTACCTTTACCTTTTGTCCAAGCTTAAATGTTCTCTTTGTTGTCTCTCCGACAAGTTCATAATGTTCTTCATCATAATAGTAATAATCGTCCTTAATATTGGTTGTTCTTACCATACCTTCGATTGTATTTGGTAATTCAACATACATTCCCCAATTGGTTATGCTGGAAACTACACCATCAAATACTTCTCCTTCATGCTTTTCCATATATTCAACCATTTTGAGCTTGTCTGTGTCTCTCTCAGCCTCGTCAGCACGTCTCTCTGTTGTACTGCTCTGATCTGCAACTCCAGCTAATATACTATCATAATGCTTAATTCTCTTTTCGCTAAGTCCCCCTCTTAGATTCTCCTTGATTATTCTGTGAATCTGAAGATCAGGATATCTTCTTATAGGCGAAGTAAAATGACAATAATATTTAGTTGCCAGTCCAAAATGTCCTGTACAGCTTGTTGTATACTTTGCCTGCTTCATTGATCTTAATGTTATTCTGCTTATCATTGCTTCCTCAGGTGTACCTTCTACCTTGTTAATTAACTTCTGAAGTTCCTTTGGATGAATGTCGTCCTGTCCTGTTTTTATTGTGTAGCCAAAATTATTAATAAATATTCCTAATTTCAGCATTTTTTCAGGATCCGGTGTATCATGTGTTCTATATACAAATGGTAATTCCTGCCAGAAAAAGTCTTCCGCTATTGTTTCATTTGCTATAAGCATAAAGTCTTCTATTATCTTAGTTGCAACATTTCTCTCATATGGATAAATATCAATGGGATGTCCCTTCTCATCGAGAATTATCTTACTTTCAGGAAAATCAAAATCAATTGATCCTCTCTGTCTTCTCTTCTCTCTAAGAATATCTGCCAGTTCTTCCATTAATTTGAACATCGGAACAAGTGGTTTGTACTCGTTAATCTCCGCCTCATCCTTATCCACAAGTATCTTCTTAACACTTGTATAGCTCATTCTTCTATCAATATTAAGAACTGTTTTTGCAATCTTATGACCAACAACATTTCCCTTCATATCAATATCCATGATGCAGCTGAGTGCAAGTCTGTCAACACCTGCGTTGAGCGAACAGATTCCATTTGATAGCTTATGTGGCAGCATTGGAATAACTCTATCAACAAGATATACGCTTGTGCCTCTCTTGAGGGCTTCCTTATCAAGTGGGCTATGTTCTGTTACATAATGCGAAACATCCGCAATATGGACGCCCAGCTTATACATATTACCTTCCTTGGTAAGAGATATTGCATCATCCAAATCCTTAGCGTCTTCTCCATCTATAGTAACCATCTGCCAGTCTCTGATATCCATTCTTCCTGCATAGTCCTTTGAATCAACCTCCGATGGTATTGTCTCGACCTGTTTCATTACTTCGTCAGGAAACTCCATAGGTAATTCAAATCCTCTAATAACTGACATAATATCAGTTCCCGGATCATTTATGTGCCCTATTATCTCTTTTATTGTGCCTTCAGGCTTCTTATTCTTAGAGCCATAGTCTGTTATATGGACTACAACCTTATGTCCTGTTACAGCACCCTTTGTCTTTTCCGCCGGAATAAATATATCTCTTGATATCTTAACATTATCAGGTATTACAAACCCAAATCCTTTAGATTTCTGAAATGTTCCTACAATATCAGTCACATCATGTGTAAGAACTTTTACAACTTCTCCTTCACGTCTGCGTCCCTCTTTGCCACTTCTAATTACAACCTGAACTGTATCTCCATGTAATGCACCATTTGCCGCATTACCAGGTATAAATATGTCCTCTGTCTCACCCTCTACGGTTACAAATCCAAATCCTCTTGTATTTCCTTCGTATACTCCAACAAGTATGTTTCCACTAGGCTTTCCATATTTTCCTTTCTTAGAAACGCTTACTCTTCCTTCAGCAAGTAAAATATCGAGAACCTCCTGTAATTCCTGTCTGTTGTCTTTTGGTACATTAAGAAGTATAGCCAGTTCCTTTACTTTCATTGGAACGTACTGATCACTACTTATTACATCCAGTAGTATCTGTTTTCTTTCCTGCAATAATTTCTCGTCCATATATATCGCCATACCTTTCCCTTATATTAGCCGTTATTAAGTATGCCTTAATTGTACCATATTTATTATATTTAGTCACTACTATTTGTCACAATGGCACAGTGCCACTTAGTTACGAGCTTATCCAATGTCCACGCAGCATTTGCCGGACTTGTGGATGGCAATAAATATGCCTCTGTCTTTGTATCATCATAAACATATTTCATATACAGCTGCCATGCTTTTTTTCCATTTGCATAAAGCTTACTTATATGCGTATGCGCAATCAATTTTTTTATGTCATTTACTTCTATATTTTTTATGCTGCTATCGCTGGAACCTACAATATCACATTTTGATATAACATCCCACAATGCTATATTATGTTTAAGTAATAGCTCCTTTTTTTCATCAATGGTAATTGGGATATTTTCATCATATATTGAAGAAATAACTTTCCAAAACCTGTTTTGTGGATGCCCATAATAAAAGCCCTCTTCCCTCGATTTTACAGATGGAAATGAACCCATTATCAAAATTGTTGAATTATTATCATATACCGGTGGAAATTCGTGCTCATGTGTTTCATATTCTCTATTCATAATTTATTTCCTTACAAATTTGTGCAATCCCGCGGAGCGTTTTTAATTGATAGGACGTAATCCTATCAATTAAAAAAACACCCTCACTAGGAGAGTGTTCAATCATTATACCCATTTTGATGCTAATACAATTGCTATTAAGAAAAATACAACTGCAAGAATCTTAGTTGCCTTTTCAAGTGCGCCCTCCATAGAACGTCCTTTATTCTTTCCCCAATATGTTTCGGCTGCTCCGCTTATAGCACCAAGTCCGGCAGACTTACCTTCCTGAAGTAATACAAGAACTGTTATTGCTATTGATACGAGTATCATAGCTACAGCTAATATCTTAACTAACATGAATACACCTCCTATTTGCTCAATTAGTCCAAGTTTATCACAAATATGACGTATAATCAAGATATTTTCACACTATTTGTTCTTCAATTTTCAATAATCTATTATATTTTGCTGTTCTTTCACCCCTGCATGGTGCGCCTGTCTTAATATATCCGGTATTAAGTGCCACTGATAAATCTGCAATTATTGTATCCTCTGTTTCTCCTGATCTATGTGACATTATTGTTCTGTATCCATTCTCCTTAGCAAGTCTTATTGCTTCCATTGTTTCAGTTAAGGTACCAATCTGATTGGGTTTAATTAAAATTGCGTTGGCACATTTACTATCTATTCCTTTCTTAAGCCGCTCTGAATTAGTAACAAACAGGTCATCTCCAACCAGCATTATCTTATTTCCCAATCTTTCTGTGAGCTTTTTCCATCCATCCCAGTCCTCTTCATCCAAGCCGTCCTCTATGGATACAATTGGAAAATGATTTACAAGTTTTTCATAGTAGTCTATCATTTCATCTGTATTTCTGGCAATCTCATTTCCTGCAACCTTAGTTTCACCTGGAAAAATATATTTTCCTGAAGTGCTTTCATATAGTTCGCTTGCCGCAGCATCCATTGCAATTGCAATATCTTTACCACTATCATATCCTGCCAGCTTAACTGCTTCACATATATAAGTAAGAACCTCAACTGCATCCTTTAAATTCGGTGCAAAGCCACCTTCATCACCAACTCCTGTGGAATATCCCTTCTTTGTCAAAAGCTTCTTGAGTGTATGATACACTTCCACACACATTCTTAATCCTTCCTTAAAATTGACTGCTCCGATAGGCATAATCATAAATTCCTGAAAATCCACTGTGTTTTCAGCATGCTTTCCTCCATTAAGTATATTCATCATTGGAATTGGCATTGTTTTTGCATTTATTCCACCTACATATCTATACACAGGCATATCATAATATCTTGCTGCAGCATCCACTACTGCCAAGGATACTCCAAGAATTGCATTGGCACCCATATTTTTTTTGTTTTTTGTTTCATCAACAGATATCATCATTCTGTCTATCATTTCCTATCTGTCAGCTCTTACACATTTTAAGCCAACATTAATGGTAGTATTTATGTTATTGACGGCTGTTTCGACCCCTAATTTCATATATCTGTCTTCGCCATCTCTAAGCTCAACAGCCTCATATTTTCCCGTTGATGCTCCTGAAGGAACGCTGGCAGTCCCCATGGTTCCATCCACCAGATATACTTCTGCCTGCACTGTTGGATTTCCTCTTGAATCGATAATCTCTCTACCTCTAATCTCAGATATTTCTAATAAGTCATGCATATATTTACCTCCAAATAATGTTTATTCAATAACATATTATCTGCATTATTCATAAATATATACAAAACCCATAGAAGTCAGATAAACTTCTATGGGTTTCTAATTAAATCTTATTGTATGACGTTATTATATCTAAACGTTATTTTATTATCCAGTCTCCAAGTACCTGCTGTGCTGTCTGATTCAATCTTTCAGCTGAGAAAGTACTGTCAAATCTGTTATAAATATCATGTATCTTAGCCATTTTTTCAGTGTAATCAGTTAAATGATATGTCTGAATTAATGGTTTTGCACCTCGTCTGTCATTTTGTGTAACAGTAGGTACTATACCGGTCTTCTTTTCATCAATTTTAGTTTCACCATTTTCTTTGACAATAGTTACCTTTGCCATACCACCAAGAACCTCGTTAAGTTCCTGCTGATTAGATATATAGTTACCAATTGAGTAATAACATAAAGACTTATTACCTGCGTCTGTGGTGATCCATTCTATCTTTTCAAGAACATGTGGGTGTGTACCAATAATTATATCAGCACCGGCATCTGTAAAGATATTTGCCCACTGTATCTGGAAATCAGATACATCTCCCAACTGATCTTCATTTCCCCAATGAGGGAATACTATAACAAAATCAGCTTGTTCCTTTGCTTTTTGAATCTCTGATACAATCTGATCCTTATGTGCATCATCCATTACATTAACCAGGTAATTTTCACCATCAGGAAGCGAATATCCATTAAGTCCATAG
>CAZBKO010000008.1:4028-5664 GCA_964492545.1 uncultured Lachnospiraceae bacterium | reverse complement strand
TAGGTATAATTAAATAATGCAAACTTGATACCATTTTTCTCAATGTATCTTGCTGAATCTAATTCTTCTGCATTTTCATTAAACCCAAGCATAGTAATAGCGTCACCTTTTGACTTCCAATACTCTATACTATGTTTGATTCCTGCTGTACCAACATCCATTGCATGATTTGACGCATGTAGTACAATGTCAAATCCAGATTTTACTATTTGGTCAGCAACCTCGTCTGGAGAGTTAAAGTTAGGATAACCATCATAACCTAAATCCTTTCCTCCAATAACGCTTTCCTGATTAATTACAGCTAAATCTGCATTTGCAAAATCATCTTTCATAATTTCATACAGGAACGAAAAATCATAACTTCCATCGTCCTGCAATCCCTCGTCTAAAAGAGGTGTATGAATAAGATTATCTCCTACCGCCACAAGTGATACAGAACTTTTTTCTTCCTCAGGCTTCGTTGTCTCCTCAGGTGTAGTATCCTCGTTAGCTGACGTATCCTTAACTGTATCTTTAGCAACATTAGTTGCTTTTGTTGTGACTTCACCATCAGATACCTTGAAATCTGCATAAGCAGCAACTCCAACAAGACCTAATAATGAAATTATTAAAACAATAAGTAATGCTTCGTATTTTTTCATCTTATACAATCCTCTGTGTTATTATTTTACAAGTAAAGATTTACCTGTCATTTCCTCTGGCTGTTTCATTCCCATTAATTCAATAAGTGTTGGTGCTATATCTGCAAGACATCCATTTTCTCTAAGTTTGTAGCTTTCATCTGCATTAACAAGAATAAAAGGAACCGGATTAGTTGTGTGTGCTGTAAATGCTTCATGTGTATTGTAGTCAAGCAGCTGTTCTGCATTTCCATGATCTGCACATATAAATAACTGTCCATCAACCTGCTTAATAAATTCAACAACTTCTCCAACACACTCGTCAATTACTTCTATAGCCTTAACTGCTGCATCCATAACACCTGTATGTCCTACCATGTCAGGATTAGCAAAATTACAGATAATTACGTCATATTTGTCACTTGTAATAGCCTTACATAACTCATCACAAACTGTATATGCACTCATTCTAGGCTTCTTATCATATGTTGGTACATATTTAGGTGAATTAACAAGAATTCTGTCTTCATCCTTATTAGGTTCTTCCACTCCACCATTAAAGAAGAATGTTACATGAGCATACTTCTCTGTTTCAGCAATTCTAGCCTGCTTTAATCCATTTGCAGCAAGATATTCACCAAATGTATTGTTGAGTGAAACCTTTGTAAATGCAACGGTCTTATTTGGAATAGTTACATCATATTCTGTAAAGCATACGAACTTAACATCTTTTCTTGCTCCTCTGTTAAATCCATCAAATTCATCCATACAGAATGAACGAGACATTTCTCTTGCTCTATCTGGTCTAAAATTAAAGAATACTATTGAATCCTTATCATTAACTGTTGCTATAGGCTGTCCTTCTTTTGAGATTACAGTTGGAATAACAAACTCATCATTAATATCTTTGTCGTATGAATCAGCAATAGCCTGTACTGCATCTGTCGCCTGCTCACCCTCACCTTTAGTGATTGCAACATAAGCTTTTTCAATTCTATCCCAGTTATTATCTCTAT
>CAZBKO010000008.1:0-4003 GCA_964492545.1 uncultured Lachnospiraceae bacterium | reverse complement strand
CTGAAACAGATGCAACTTCACCTACACCTATTTCTTTCATCTTAGCACATAAATCTTCCATAAATCCTTTACCTGATGTAGGAGCCGTATCTCTACCATCGAGAAAAGCATGTACATACACTTTATCAATTCCATTTTTCTTAGCCATTTCAAGAAGGCCATATAAATGTGTATTGTGACTGTGCACACCGCCATCAGATAATAATCCAAATAAATGAAGTGCTGAATTGTTAGCTTTGCAATTGTTCATTGCTTCCATTAGACCTTCATTATCAAAGAAATCTCCATCATCAATAGCCTTAGTAATTCTTGTAAGCTCCTGATATACAATTCTTCCTGCACCCATATTAAGATGTCCTACTTCTGAATTACCCATCTGTCCGTCAGGTAATCCAACAGCAAGTCCACTTGCATATCCCTTTACAAAAGGATATTCCTTCATTAACTTATCCATAACAGGTGTATTTGCCTGTGCAACGGCATTACCATCTGTCTTATCATTTAATCCATATCCATCAAGAATCATTAACACTGTAGGTTTTTTACTCATTCTAAATTTCTCCTTTTTCAATAGTTATCGTATTTTTACACATATAATATACCTTTTTAAAATTTCCTTGTCAATGTAAAAGAACATTTTATCTACTTATTATGGTATATACATTGTATTCTATTCATTCTTATATTAATGCAGTTGAAATATAGTAAATTTACTCAAGGCTACACATATATGCCACAAGATTCTTATTACTGTTCCAAATTGACTTAAACTCACTGATAGGTGCCGGACATCTCATATAACCTGTCTCTATAATAAGTTCCGGAATATTCATATTGTAAATTGTCCAGTTATAGCTTAATCCTTCCGGAACTGATTGTTCTCCCAGCGGATATCCAATGTAATTGGCAACTGTTGTGGCTAGTTTCTTAGTTTCTCTATATATCTTTCCTGTCTGACCAACATTCCAGAATACATCTGTGCCAGTCGAATGGTATGAAAGTACATATTTAACAGAATTTCTTTTTATTAATTTCTCTATTGTCTTAGTTTCACGTTCAGAATTAGCATATGGACCAGAATAGAAATCCGCACTTGGATATCCTCTTTTGCTCCAAAATGCTCCGAAATTTCTATTAAGATCAACACCTCTTGCATTTGATTTCCAGCGTGTAGGATTATCAATTCCCGGCATATTTGCCAGTTTAGCTCTTAGCTTAGCACTTCTGATGCCCCTTATTCCATATTGGCTAATTGTTACACCATCCGGGTTAAGCATAGGCATAATATATACACACACATTATCAAATGTGTCACCATATGTCTGTGTACTATCAAACATGCAGTTCCAATTCTGAAGATAATATTCCAGCTGACTCATTGTTAATATGGAATTCATATATTCTCTTGCATGTATGGTTGACTGTACAAGTATCTTTTTCTTAGCTTTCTGATTTCCAAGCTTAATCAAATAAATATTCCTTCCATCTGCTGTTGTACCAGCAACAGAATATGTCATATATTTTGAATACTTTTTAGCTAATCTGTTAATATCTGACCTCATTTCATTATAAGAATACTTCTTCTTCGTAGAATCAACTATCGTACGTTTTTCTTTAATTTTGCTCTTTACCTTAGAACGTACAATGCGAATAGTTGAAAATTCACTGTAACAAAATACTTTCCCATCAATCTTCTTATAAGCTCTAATCTTATAGTAATATGTCTTCTTAGGAGATATATTTTTATCTGAATAGGTCATTTTTGAAGTATTAGATATCCTTTTGTACTTTCCATTCTTAGATGTCGCTCTATATACCTGATATCCGGTTGCATTATTAGTCTTAGACCACGTAAGTGTAATCTTAGAAGCATATGTCCTATCATATGACTGTATACTATTCTTAGGAAGCCTGACCATAATCTTAGCAGTCCTGGAATTGCCGCTATACACCTTGCTATTGTTAACATTAACATATGACTTGATGTAGTAATAATATCTTCGTCCCGGTATTTTGACTGTGTCAGTAAAATGATTAATAGTTGAAGTTCCAATAGATACATATGTCTTACTAATATTATCCCTTCTAAATACTTCATATCCATCAGAATCTGAAGTCTCTTTCCATGTTATAGTATTGGTAAGATTACGATTCGTAACAGAAACCATACTAACAGCTGTGGGATACTGTATAACATTGTATAACTTAAATTCATATATAGAATTATCATCCTCATCATATGCAGTAACAACATAATTGTACTTCTTGCCCACTTCTATTGTCCTGTCATCGAATAATAAATTAGATGTTCTACATAATTCATCAACTTGACTGCTATCATCATTAATATATCTTACAAGTGTATAATAATCGGCACTCTCAATCCTGCCCCACTGTAAGCGAACACCTGATTCATTCAAATTACTATATGTTAATTCATTCATTGATTCTGCATATCCAGTAGTTTCAACACAACTAAATATTCCAATAAAAAATAATAAAGCTATAATTGCTGTAGATATCCTCTTCATTCGTATCGCCTGTACTTTCATATATTTTTATTTTATATATTTATTATATACTTATTTGTATTAATGTCAAGATACCAAAATAATAAATTAACAAGTGTATTAAATGGTATAACAAAAGGCCATTTAACTAGTAATATACTAAATTAAATGACCTTTTGTTATGTTATCTTGTATCATTAACTATACAAAATTTTTTTTATTTGTAATTAACGATCTTTCCGAAGTCTGCTTTAAGTGAAGCGCCACCAACTAATCCACCATCAATATCTGCTTTTGCAAATAATTCTGCTGCATTTGCTGCTCCTACAGAACCACCGTACTGGATACGAATTGCTGCAGCTGTTGCTTCATCATAGATTTCTCCGATACATACACGAATTGCTGCACATACTTCTTCAGCCTGATCAGATGTAGCTGTTTTTCCTGTTCCAATAGCCCAGATTGGCTCATAAGCGATTACTGCACTCTTTGCCTGATCTGCTGTTACATTTAAGAATGCAACTTTTATCTGCTGACGGATCCAGTCAATTGTTATGCCCTGTTCTCTCTGTGTTAATGTTTCACCACAGCAAACGATTGGTGTAATTCCATGTTCAAAAGCTTTTAATACTTTCTTGTTAACTGTTTCATCTGTTTCAGCAAAGTATTCTCTTCTCTCTGAATGTCCAATAATAACATATTTAACTCCAACATCTGTTAACATATTAGGAGCGATTTCTCCTGTATATGCTCCGCTTTCTTCATAATACATATTTTCAGCACCGATTGAAATGTTGCTTCCCTTAGCTGCTTCCATAGCTGGGATAATAGAAATAGCTGGTACACAAAATACTACGTCTACTTCTTCATTAGCTACCAATGGCTTTAACTCGTTAATTAAAGCAACTGCTTCGCTAGGAGTTTTGTTCATTTTCCAGTTTCCTGCAATAATTTTCTTACGCATAATTATCTCCTTAAATTATATTTATTTACTTTATGATTGCACTTCGTTGCCGACGACCTCGTCAACTATGCGGGCTGTCGCCCGCTACAATACATTAGAAAACGATGGAACTATGCAAGCATGTTCCATCATTTCTAATTATTGTGAAGTGCTTGTAGCTTTCACATTATTTATCGTTTGCTGCTGGCAACAAAGGTGTTGCAGCAGGTCACAATGTCTAAACTACTTATTTATCGTTTGCTGCTGCAACACCTGGGAGTTCTTTTCCTTCAAGGAATTCAAGAGAAGCTCCACCACCTGTAGAGATATGTGTCATCTTATCACCAAAGCCGAGGATGTTAACAGCTGCTGCTGAATCTCCACCACCGATGATAGTTGTTGCATCAAGATCTGCCATAGCCTTAGCTACTGCAATTGTACCATTTGCAAAGTTAGGCATTTCGAAGCATCCCATAGGTCCGTTCCAAACAACTGTCTTTGCGCCATTGATAGCATTTGCAAATAATTCTCTTGTCTTATGTCCGATATC
>CAZBKO010000007.1:31888-40433 GCA_964492545.1 uncultured Lachnospiraceae bacterium | reverse complement strand
ATTAACCATATCTGTTCTTATATTGGGTTATGTTCTTATCTTAATGACATTGCTTCGCAAAGATGCTTCGGGATGGACGAGTATTATGAGAAAGCAATTAGTGGCTGCCACAATAGCTATGGCTATAGTATTTGCAGCCGGCTGTCAGAAATATCAGGGACAGCAGACCACAACACAGTCATATGATGGAGACAGTGTTACAGACCATGAGTTGGCCACACTGGACGAGATACGAAGTACCTCAAGTCAGGTAATTACAGAGGCTCAGGAAGGTAAGTGGAAGAATCTTATATTTGAGAAGTTTGCTCCGTATATAACTGATGAGGATGAGATATACAATATTAACGTGAAAACGCCGGACAGCTATAAGAATCTTAAAGGTGAGGAACTGCTTGATAAGGAACTTTAACTTATGGAGGGACTATTTGGAAAATTGTCTGCTGGCCTGTTTAGAAATGTAATGAGTTATATTCAGGAGAGAGTATTAAGATACTGTTATACAGGAGTTTAGAGACAAGATAAGGTCAGGAAAGCATGACCACGTGTATGAGATAATGTATCTGGATATTGTTTTTAAGAAGAATAAGGTAAAGAAAGGAAATTTTGCTCCTTACATTGGAACTAATACAAAGATGCAGTTTCAGATGTATAATAAAAAGATTGTCAACACTAAAATGGACGATATGATGGCACGTGGTGAAAAACTACTGAAAAGGTATATACTAGAGTCTGGTAGGAATGGAAAAATATAACTGAGCATGGTTTGATCACACTGGATAAGAGAAAGTTTAGTGAGTTCGTAGAAGAAGAGGGCAATCCATAATTAATAGCTATATTTTTTGGTTACAGATGCAGTTTTACATATACTGTATCTTATAATGATGTTTTTTAGGAGATGAGTAGAATGAAAAAAATGTGCATAATAGTTTTTTGCATACTGATTATCACAGGATGTTCAAAAAATAAGATTAATGATTCAATTACAAGTGGAAATATTATTACATCATGTGGAATTGAACTATCAAGTGAACAATATGAGAATTTATCCTATATTTTTGACAAAGATATTATATGCGATTTGTCTGAGAAAATGCTAAATTCAACAATAGATGATAGAACTATTTGTGGAATTTTCGAATATAAGATAGATACTAGACTATTTGATGATTCTATTGAGAGATACGATGCAAATATAATTGAAGGTTCTGAAATAAGCAGAGATGAAGCAATTTCGTTAGCAAAAGATAGAACATCGATAAAATATGACACTATAAAGGTGTTCACAGACAAAGTTGGGAAGATGTGGAAAATCATGTTCTATATGAATGAGGATAAATTAAATTCACCATTAGACTATAAATATCAATATATATACATAGATTATTTAGGCAATATTAACGGAATCGCCAATGTATCAGCTGACATGGAATTACAAACATTTTCTGAGGACACGGGTAAACCATATTTTACAAATGTAAACAATGTTGAATTTACAACCGAAGAATTTACTAATCTTATGTATACATTCAAATATGAAGAAATTGTTTTTATGGAAAAAAAGGTCGCTGATAAATATAAAAATGATAAAGAAAGATTTATTCCATTTAATTATGACACAGATATTAAAACTAATAAAAGTAAATTAATTAAGAATAATACACCTACAAAATTTGATGAAGTATTGGACAGAGTGTCTATAATTAATTCTTCAATTCAATATATTAGCTCAGAATCGAATATATCCACCAATGAGATTAGGGTATATTTTGATACTGATTCTGAAATGTGGAAAGTTCAATTTGGATATGATGAAAGTACTGATATAGTGGATGTTGTCTATTTAGACAAATGTGGAAACATATTATTTAGCGGTACTATTTCTGTTCGTTAATTTGTCCAAATTTTAGAAATGTAAGATATCCCTTTTGATATCATAGAATTGAATACCTTTAAAAGAAATATTTATTTGATATGTTAATCTTAGAATACGTAGATTGAAGCACACTCAAAAAGTTAGAAATTAATGTGTACAGGATTTTGGGTACATATCAAGACAAAGAGTAAAGAGAGTATTATATCATTATTGGAGCATTCAATTCTATTTTTAATTGTGATAAATTACCATTTTTATCGCAAGTTAATGTAACAGTTTTTGATAATGTCTGCATTACTATTCCAAAAAGATACTGCTTTGCTGTAAAATTACCAATTGCTGAGTTGCCTGATTTTGATGCACTAGTAGATGTAAACTTCCATGTCGAATCTTTTATTGAAGTTGAGTAAGAAGCCAATGTGCAATTTGACGTACTTCCAGTGTATTGAAAGGTACCAGTTACTTTAAATGAGGCCAGAGTTTCACCATCACTATTTTTGATATTATGTATTTTCGAAGCTGTCTTAGTATTAACAGAACGTAAGTTTGTTGTATTGTTTTCCTCAATAATATATGATTCTATATAATAAGAATCTGAAATATATTCGATATTATACTGAGTAAACCCATCATGTTCATTATTTGCAAAGGCACAAGTATGATATGTTAAAGCAAGGGTAGTAATTAGTAGTAAATATGTTATAAATCTTTTCAAGTGTTATCTCCTATTCTATAATTATTTCTTCATCATAATCAATTGGGTTGGAATCTTCATCAACTATAGTTTCATATCCGGAAACAGCCATATGAGCTTTATTTTTGTAAAGTATAATAGCTATAACGAAAATCGCTATTATAAGAACAAGTGTAATTCCACCAATAATAAAATATGTTCTTTTCTTTAATTTGACATTCTTTCTTAATACTTCTGGATCTGTATAGGAAATTAAAGAGTCAGCATATTCAGGGGGAGTACCAAAATTATTAACTAAGTCATCATAAGTAAAATCAGGATGTTCTGCAGAAAATGATAGTATACTTGCATGAGTTTCCTTAATTAATACATTGAGCTTTGGATATCCAAAAGGAAATGACTGTTTCAGTTGATGTAGATATTGTTTGACATATTTTTTTTGTGATTTTTCCATAATGTATGCAATCTCCTATCTGATGATTAAAGAATTGATTATTTCTACATAAGACGAAAATGTCTTTATCATTTCATCCAAATGAATTAAACCGGTCTCCGTGATGTGATAGTATACTCGTGTCATCTTCTTTCCGACTAATTCAGAGCGAAACGTAACATCACCATTGCCCTTGAGTCTGTTAAGGATAGGATACATAGATCCCTCTAACAATGATAATTGGTTATCAGTTCTTTTTTTGATTTCTTGAGCTAATTGATAACCATACATATCTTCTTCTTTTAGTAAAGAAAGCAGTATTATTTCAATTGAAGCTCTTTTTAAATTTGTTGTAATTGTATTCATATTAACACCTATGCATAGTTTGTTTATATTATAGTAAATGATGATATAATTTGTGTCAATATAATTTGACAAAGTATTATGTCGATATATTTTTCCACTAATTTGATAATGGGAATGTTTATCGGGAGAGTAGGATTATGTAAAACACATATGCGAGATAACTAATTATGAGAAAGCAAGTGGTGAAATTGATTGAAAGATTAAAAGATTTATGTTAGAATAGGAACGAAATTTAGCATCCTTCCGATTCTACATCAGGAAGGAGATACGTGTGTAGTAAGGCAATTTGAGGAAAAACAAACAGGCGGAAAGCCTTGAAAATAGGAGGATTTGGAATAGAATGGAACAGTACAAGCAGGAATTTATTGAATTTATGGTAGATAGTGATGTATTACGTTTTGGTGAGTTTACACTTAAGAGTGGAAGAAAGTCTCCGTTTTTTATGAATGCCGGTCTTTATGTTACAGGTTCACAGCTTAAGAAGCTTGGTGAGTATTATGCTAAGGCTATCCATGACAAATATGGTGATGATTTTGATGTATTATTTGGACCTGCATACAAGGGTATTCCAATTGGAGTTGTTACATGTATCGCATATAGTGAATTATATGGAAAAGAGATTAGATATTGCTCAGATCGAAAGGAAGAGAAAGACCATGGAGCTGACAAAGGAAGTTTCCTTGGAAGCCCATTAAAAGATGGTGATCGTGTTATTATGATAGAGGATGTTACAACATCGGGCAAATCAATGGAAGAAACAGTGCCAAAGGTGCGTAAGGCTGCAAATGTTGAAATAAAAGGACTTATGGTTTCTCTTAACCGTATGGAAGTTGGAATGGGCGGAAATAAGAGTGCACTTGACGAAATCAAAGAAGTGTATGGTTTTGACACTAATGCAATTGTATCAATGGCGGAGGTTGTTGAACATTTATATAACAAGGAGTACAATGGAAAAATAATTATCGATGATAATATTAAGGAAGCAATTGATGCATACTATGATGAATATGGTGTAAAATAAGGAGGCAGAAAAATGAGTGAAAAGGTGTATAAGACTATGAAGACAACAGGTGGAACTAATATCGCACTTGGAATAGTTATGATAGTTGCAGGAGTAGCACTGGGTATACTTACGATTGTCAATGGCGCAAGACTTCTTCATAACAAATCCAACTTAATGTTTTAATATGAGACAGGAAGGAAAACTAAAACGGCTAAAATTTATTAGCCGTTTGTTATTTATATTGTATATGTTTCTTGTGGTATATATGATGTTTTTTTCAGAAATGCTTGGAAGAAAATATATAAGTACAGGCTATAGATATAATCTTACAATGTTCAAAGAAATTTCACGCTTTTATAGTATGCTTCAAGGTGAAAAATGGGCACAGGCTTTGTTCAATCTGGCAGGAAATGTTTTGTGCTTTGTACCATTTGGACTATTTTTACCATTTATTATAGACAAATGCAAGCATTTTACATTGGTATTATTTTTAACATTCACATTCAGTTTTGCAATTGAAACAACACAGCTTTTCTATAAAGTAGGAAGCTTTGATGTGGATGATATTATACTAAATACACTTGGCGGTATTATTGGCTATATAGGTTATTACTTATCAAGAAAGATATATATATATTGGGAGATACATCATGAAAAATAGAGAATACATGTTTACTAATAAACATTATACAAAAGGCGGATTTATAGCTACAATACTTGGATTTATTGCATGTGTATTATGCGTAGCCGGAATATTCATGTCATACAAACAGAGAGGGCAAGGCACAAGCATTGTTGGCCTAATGGGCGCAGGTGCATTGCTTGTTTCAATTGCAGGGGCGATAATCGGAATAAAGAGCTTTAAAGAAGAAGATAAATTTTATACATTTTCATGGTTGGGCTCATTTATTTGCTGTGTTGTTGCAATATTTATGATAATTATAACAGGTATAGGAGTGACAATGTGATGGATGACAGATTAAGCAGACAGATGAATTTTATTCTTGAAATAGATAAATTGAAGAATATTACAAGGCAGACATATATTGCTGATGGAAGTAGAAAGGAAAACGATACAGAGCATTCATGGCATTTGGCTATGATGTGTATGCTGCTTAGTGAGTATTCCAATGAGAAAATCGATGTCCTTAGAACAATGTCAATGGTACTAATTCATGACATTATTGAAATAGATGCCGGAGATACATATGCATATGATGTTGAAGGCAATACAACTAAGCGAGAAAGAGAAGTCAAGGCGGCAGAAAGATTATTTGGACTTCTTCCAAAAGACCAGGCAGAATATATGAGAAATCTGTGGGAAGAATTTGAAGAGCATATAACTCCTGAAGCAAAATTTGCTCTTACACTTGATAAGGTACAGCCTGTTATGCTCAACAGTGCATCAGACGGTAAAAGCTGGAGAGAACATGGCGTAAAGGCTGAACAGATTATGAATCGTAATGCGACAACCCATGAGGGTTCGGAAAAAATATGGGAATATTGTAAGTTGATTATTGACAATAACATAGAAATAGGTAATATAAAGAATTAGACTATTGCTATTGACTATACTTTTAAAGCAAGGTAAAATAGCTTTGAAAAATGTCAATTAGTTAAATACATATCATGGAGGTTTATGATGGCTAAAGTAGGAATTTTAATGGGAAGCGACTCGGATCTTGAAGTGATGAGCAAGGCTGCAGAGATGCTTGAAGAATTTGGTATTGATTATGAGATGACAGTTATTTCAGCTCATAGAATGCCGGACACATTTTATGATTATGCAACTTCTGCTGAAGAGAGAGGTATCAGTGTAATTATTGCAGGTGCAGGCGGAGCAGCACATTTACCAGGTATGGCAGCAGCCATTTTTCAATTACCTGTTATTGGTGTTCCTATCCATACTAAGTCATTGGGCGGTGTAGATTCATTGTATTCAATAGTGCAGATGCCACAGGGTATTCCTGTAGCCACTGTTGCAATCAATGGTGGTGCTAACGCAGGTATACTTGCTGCTAAGATTTTAGCGGTATCTGACAGCGAACTTCTTAAGAAACTCAAGGATTACAAGCAGGGACTTAAGAATAAGGTTGCAACTAAAGCTGAGAAGCTTGAAACAGTTGGATATAAGCAGTATTTAAAGGAAATGTAATTAACATAACATATAAAAACAATAACGGAGGTAACAAAATGGATTACAAGAACGCTGGAGTAGATATAGAGGCTGGCTACAAATCAGTAGAATTAATGAAGGAACATATCAAAGGAACTATGCGTCCAGAAGTATTAACTAACATCGGTGGATTTTCAGGAGCATTTTCTATGGATGCATTTAAGAATATGGAAAAGCCAACTCTTGTATCTGGAACAGATGGTGTTGGAACTAAGCTTAAGTTAGCATTTATTCTTAATAAGCATTATACAGTTGGAATTGACTGTGTTGCTATGTGTGTAAATGATATTGCATGTGCAGGTGGAGAACCTTTATTCTTCCTTGATTACATTGCATGTGGAAAGAATGAGCCAGAGAAGATTGCTACAATAGTAAGCGGTGTTGCTGATGGATGCAAGCAGTCAGGTGTAGCATTAATCGGTGGAGAAACAGCTGAGATGCCAGGATTTTATCCGGTAGATGAGTACGATCTTGCAGGATTTGCAGTTGGTGTTGTAGATGAAAAAGATCTTATTACAGGAAAAGAAATCAAGGCTGGCGATACATTAATAGGTATTGCGTCATCAGGTGTTCACAGTAATGGATTTTCACTTGTAAGAAAAGTATTTAAGATGACAGAGGATGCACTTAATACATATTATGATGCACTTGGTAAGACACTTGGTGAAGCACTCATCGTACCTACAAAAATATATGTTAATGCGCTTAAGAGTGTTAAGAATGCAGGCGTTAAGATTAAAGGATGCAGCCATATCACAGGTGGTGGATTCTATGAGAATATTCCAAGAATGCTTCATGATGGAGTAAGAGCAGTTGTTAAGAAGGACAGCTATGAGGTACCTGCAATCTTTAAGATGCTTTCCAATGATGGAGATATAGAAGAAGAAATGATGTACAATACATTTAATATGGGTATTGGTATGGTTCTTGCTGTAGATCCTTCAGATGTAGATAAGACACTTGAAGCAGTTAAAGCTGCAGGCGAAGATGCTTATATTATTGGTAAAGTAGAAGCAGGCGAAAAAGGAGTTACATTATGCTAAGAGTTGGTGTTCTTGTATCGGGCGGAGGCACTAACCTTCAGGCCATAATAGATGCCATAGATAATGAAATTATCACAAATACAGAGATAGATGTAGTTATTAGCAATAATAAGAATGCTTACGCGTTGGAGCGTGCAAAGAATCATAATATCGAGGCAGTTTGTCTGTCACCTAAGGATTATGCAGAGAGAAGCATGTTCAACGAAGCATTGATTAGCAAATTAGATGAATATAATTTAGATTTAATTGTTCTGGCAGGGTGCATGGTCGTCCTGCCTGAAACACTAATCAGGAAATATACTAATAGAATCATCAATATACACCCGGCATTAATACCTTCTTTTTGTGGAACCGGATATTATGGACTTCACGTACATGAAAAGGTACTTGAGAGAGGCGTTAAGATAACGGGAGCAACTGTTCATTTTGTAGATGCTGGAACAGATACAGGACCAATTATTATGCAGAAGGCAGTAGATGTTATGGAAGATGATACTCCTGAAACATTACAGAGAAGAGTAATGGAACAGGCTGAATGGAAAATTATGCCTATGGCTATTAATTTAATTGCAAATGGTGCTGTCAGTGTTGTTGACGGCAAGGTAAAAATAAAATAAAAGACAGGAAGGATTAGGTGTATCATGAAGGTTTTAATAGTAGGAAGTGGCGGAAGAGAACACGCAATTGCATGGAAAGTTGCTAAGAGCAGCAAGGTTGACAAGATATATGTAGCTCCGGGAAATGGTGGTATTTCACAGATAGCAGAATGTGTTAATATTGGAGCAATGGAATTTGACAAGTTAGTGGCATTTGCGAAAGAGAAAGCAATTGATCTTACTATAATAGGGATGGATGATCCACTTGTTGGTGGTATTGTTGATGTATTTGAAGCAGAAGGTTTGAGAGTGTTTGGACCAAGAAAGAATGCAGCAATTCTTGAAGGTTCAAAGGCATTTT
>CAZBKO010000007.1:18024-31878 GCA_964492545.1 uncultured Lachnospiraceae bacterium | reverse complement strand
ATGAAGAAATACAACATACCTACAGCAGCATATGAAACTTTTGATACACCGGAATCCGCACTGGAATATTTAGAGACAGCAAAGTGTCCTATAGTCCTAAAAGCAGATGGTCTTGCTTTAGGAAAAGGTGTTCTCATATGTAACACCAGAGAAGAAGCAAAGGAAGGCGTAAAAACGCTTATGTTGGATAAGCAGTTTGGTTCTGCCGGAAACACAATAGTAGTAGAAGAATTTATGACAGGAAGAGAAGTATCTGTATTGTCATTTGTAGACGGAAATACAATTAAGATAATGACCTCAGCACAGGATCATAAGAGGGCAAAGGATGGAGACAAGGGTTTAAATACCGGAGGAATGGGAACATTTTCGCCTAGTCCATTTTATAGCAGCGAGGTTGATGAATTCTGTAAGAAATATGTATATCAGGCAACAGTCGATGCAATGAAAGCAGAAGGAAGAGAATTCAAAGGAATTATTTTCTTTGGTTTAATGCTTACTGAGGAGGGACCTAAGGTTCTTGAATATAATGCAAGATTTGGAGATCCAGAAACTCAGGTAGTTCTTCCAAGAATGAAAAATGATATAGTTGATGTATTTGAAGCCTGCATCGATGGAACGCTGGATAAGATTGAATTGGAATTTGAGGATAATGCAGCAGTATGTGTAGTACTTGCATCAGATGGATATCCTGAACATTATGACAAGGGATTTGAAATCAAAGGTCTTGATAATTTCAACGATAAAGAAGGATATTACGTATTCCATGCAGGAACTAAACTTGAAAATGGTAAGATACTGACAAATGGTGGACGTGTACTTGGTGTTACTGCTAAGGGGGATAATTTAAAAGCAGCAAGAGCAAATGCATACGAGGCTACAAAGTTAGTTGAATTTGATAATAAATACATGAGAAATGATATAGGAAAAGCAATAGACGAAGCGTAAGTTATCAGACTAAGGAGTGAGGCAGATGAATGCTATTACAAAAAAAGTTCACATAGTTATGAGTATGTTAGTTGTATGTGTGCTGGTGTTAATTGTGTGTTCAAATGCTTCAAAAACATACGCATATGACCAGAAAAACGGCAGTATTAATGGTAAAAACGTCAACGTAAGAACAGGAGCCGGTACAACTAATTCCAAACTTACAAGCGGAGGCGTTAATGTAAAGCTCAATACTGGTGATAATGTGACTATAATAGGAGAAGCGAAAGCAAGTGATGGAGCCTTATGGTATAAGGTGACATTTAAATTTGGAAGCTCGACGCTTACAGGATATGTACATAGTGATTATGTAAAGGTAAGTAGTGATGTTACATACAAACCAGATGCCGATTTTGAGGCATATCTTAAGGCACAGGGATTCCCTGACAGCTACAAGGAAGCACTTAGAGCACTTCATCAGAAATATCCAAAGTGGGTATTTGTGGCAGATAAAGTTAATTATACATGGGATGAAGTGTTGGAAAACGAAAGCAAGATAGGAACAAGTCTTATATCAGTTAATTCCATTAGCTCATGGAAATCAACAGACCCCAAGGCATACAACTGGGACACAGGAAAGTGGTATGGATTTGATGGAAGCTCGTGGGCAGCAGCATCAGAAGAACTTGTTGCGTACTGCTTAGATCCAAGAAATTTTCTTGATGAGCAGAGTGTTTTCCAGTTTGAAAGTCTTGCATATGAGAGTGATATACATACATTAACAGGGCTTAGACAGGTACTATCAGGATCATTTATGTCTGGTGTAAAGATAAAAAATAATATGTATTATTCGACTGCACTTATGAATGCAGCAAAACAGTCCGGAGTAAGTCCGTATAATCTTGCTGTAAGAATTATTCAGGAGCAGGGAATAAATGGTATTGGAAAGAGTATATCAGGCACCGTATCGGGCTATGAGGGATATTACAATTACTTTAATATTGGTGCTTATGCAACAGGAAGCACATCAGCAATAATTAATGGCCTTAAATATGCCAAATCAAGCGGGGTGTATGGCAGACCATGGAACACACGATATAAGGCAATACTCGGTGGTGCGGAATATCTGGGAACCGGATATATTACACAGGGACAGGATACACTGTATTATCAGAAATTTGACCTTGTGGGAACACCATACACACATCAGTATATGACTCATATTCTTGCACCAAGTGTTGAAAGTATAAGAATGGCAGGAGCATATTCGGATGATGTCAAAAATGGCACAGCGCTCGTATTTAAGATTCCTGTGTACAAGAACATGCCTTCTAGTGTAGCTCAGTGTCCTACTGGGGATGGAAGTCCAAATAATGCACTAAGCTCACTTAAAGTATCAGGCTACAATTTGACACCTACATTTAGTAAATTTGTATACGACTACGACCTTATTGTTAAGAATACTGTTTCAAGTATAACAGTAAGTGCAACAGCACTTGATTCATCAGCGACAGTGTCAGGAACAGGTAAAAAGAGTTTAAAGGTAGGCTCAAATAACATTAACATTACAGTTAAGGCAAAAAATGGTGCAGTCAGAACATATACAATTGTGGTAGCTAGAAAGAATTCATCGGGGGAAGTTCCCACTGAGAACGATACGACTGTAAATGAACCAACAACGACTGATAAACCTGTCAGTATAACAAGCAAATATACAGTCAGAAGTGACTATATATCAGGAGTAGAACCGGGTACTACAGTTAAGAAAGCACTGGCACAGTTCACCTTGAAAAATGCATCGGCTAAGATATTTAATGCAAATAACAAACAGCTAGGTTCCAGTTCGAAAATTGGTACGGGATGCAAATATGTAATTTATGATTCAAATGGTAAGAAATTTGCAACATACACATTTCTCATTTATGGAGACGTAAGTGGAGATGGTACTATAGATATTAAAGATTTGCTTTATGTCAAGCTTCAGATACTTGGCAAAATGAAGCTTTCAGGACTTCAGGCACTTGCGGCGGATGCAAGCCGTGGTAATGATGGTGTAGATATAAAGGATTTACTTTACATCAAACTTCATATATTGGATAAAATGTACATTGTTCAATAACAATAACTGTAATGAAAGGTATGGGTTAAAAAATGAAGCATATGGGAAAAAAAATAATAGCGATACTATTAATATGTATGTGTGCTTTGAGCATCAGAACAGTGAATGTATCAGCAGCTGCATCGGCTACTACAAGTGTTGAAGGTGGTTCTGTAGAAGTTGGTGAAGAAATTACTGTAGTTGTCAAAATAAGTTCAAAACAGTCACTTGGAACATTTAACTTATATGTGAGCTATGACTCAGAAAAACTTAAGTTTTCTGATAGCAATTCAGGCGATTATAATGGTGGCGGCGGACAGGTAAAGATAGTTGGAGGCGCAGATACATCTGAAGAAAAATCTGCATCATATAAGCTTAAATTTATTGCTAATAAAGGCGGAACATCAAAGATTTCTGTATCAGGAAGTGCATACTATTTTGATGAGAGCGCCGGAGAAGTAGTTGATATGGAAGTGAAGTCAAGTTCAGCAAGTGTTAAGGCAAAGGCACCTGTAGTTGCTTCCAAGGACAGCACACTGTCATCTCTGGATATTCAGTCGGAGGCAGCAGGTGGAAAGACCACTAAGGTTAAGCTTGATCCTGAATTTTCACCGGATGTAACAGAATATCATACTACATTAACATATGATGTTAATAAGCTCATAGTAGCAGCTAATTTATCAGATCCAAAGGCAATTCTGGCAACATCGGGTACAAGAATAGATCTCGGAGATAATACAACAAAAATTGTTGTCACAGCAGAAGATGGCTCAACAACAGAATATATCATTTATTCTGTTAAGACAACTGATCTTCCAGAGGAAGAGTCGGAATCAGATTCTGAAGAGACAACAACTAAGCCTGATAAAGCGACAGATAATATTTATGTTGATTCCATGGAAAAATACATAATTATAGATTTAAATGGAGTTGAAATTCCTGAGGGATTTGAGGAATCAACATATACATATGACGATAAGACAGTAAATGTTGCAAGAGGAATATCAAAGAACCTTGTACTTATGTATATGGCAGATGATGAAGAACTGACAAATGCTGCATTTTACATATATGATACAGAAAATGATTCGTTTTATAAGATGACAAATATTCAGACGGATAAAAAATTATACACAATTATCAAGACACCAAAGGATTTGAAGGTCCCTGAAGGATTTACAAAGAAAAAGGTTAAAATTGATGGTACAAATGTTGACTCGTGGCTTCTTGAAGGAAATGATGAATTTTATTTAGTATATGCAATGAATTGGGAAGGTACTACCGGATTATATGTGTATGACAGAGCAGAGGGCTCAATGCAGAGATATATTGCAGCAGTTGCAGGTGCAGATTCGGAGGAAACAGAGGATTCACAGATAGCAGAGGGCAGCAACGAGGAAATAGAAAGTCTGTATAGCACAATAGATTCACTTAAGAAGGACTATAAAAAAGACCGTGATCTCAAATGGAAAATTATCGTGGCACTTGCAGTAGTAAGTGCAATTCTAATAATCTTATCATCGGTATTGCTGATGAAGATGAAAGATGTGGAAATTGTCGAAGAAGATGAAGATGAGGACTATGAGTCGGATGAGGATGAATCAGAGACTGACGACACACCGAAGGAATTGAAGCTTGATATGGCTGTTCAGGCAAATGAGATGAGTTCAGGGGCATTGGCAGCAAATATCGAAGACATTGTAAAAGAAGAATTAGGTGAAATGCCTGAAGAAAATACACAGGAAGAACAGAAAGAAGCAGATAGCAGTGAGAAATCGAATATATCTGAGCCTGTTGAATATAATGTTGAGCCAGAATTTATTCAGCCGGCAGAAATGAAAATTGTGGACCCTAAGGTATTCGAACAGATAGTTGGAGCACATGAGAATGTAAAAGAAGAGACAGATGAGGTGAAACCTGAAGATAAGGTGGAACAAAAGGATGAATCAACAGATGAAGAATTCACAGTAAATGGTGGATTTGAAGTTGAGAATAAGAAGAGCAAAAAGAACAAGAAGAAAAATTCTGCTCCTAAGAATGAAAGTGTTGTCGAAGACGAAGATGATGATTTTGAAATAGAATTTGTTGATATGGATGATGACATTAAATAAACAGACAAGAAAGGAAAAAAGAAAATGATATCAGATAAGATGGTAGGATTTGTTAAAGGAAGCTCGGTAATCAGAGCAATGTTTGAAGAAGGAAAAAAGATGGCAGCTATTTATGGTGCGGATAAGGTTTATGATTTCAGCCTTGGTAATCCAAATGTTCCAGCACCAGCTGAAGTAAACGAGGCAATTAAGAGTGTACTTGATGAAGAAGAATCAACATTTGTTCATGGATATATGAGCAATTCAGGCTATGAAGATGTGAGAGAAGCTATTGCAGCATCTTTAAATAAAAGATTCGATACAGCATTTACAGGCAACAATATTATAATGACAGTCGGTGCAGCAGGAGGACTTAACGTAATATGCAAGACATTACTTAATCCTGGCGATGAGGTAATTACATTTGCTCCTTATTTTGGAGAATATCGTTCATACGTTGGAAACTATGATGCTAATCTTGTGGTAATATCACCTAATACAGAAACCTTCCAGCCAGGACTTGAAGAATTTGAACAAAAAATAACAGCAAAGACAAAGGCAGTAATTGTCAACTCACCAAATAATCCATCAGGTGTTGTGTATTCTGAAGAAACTATCAAGAAGATGGCTGATATTCTTAACAAAAAGATGGCTGAGTTCGGAACAGATATTTATCTTATATCAGATGAACCATACAGAGAGCTTGTATATGATGGAGTAGTTGTACCATATATAACAAAATATTATGCAAACACAATCGTTGGCTATTCATACAGTAAGTCATTATCGCTTCCAGGCGAAAGAATCGGATACCTTGTAATTCCAAATGAGGTAGCAGATTTTGATAATGTACTCAGTGCCGCTAATGTAGCAACAAGAATTCTTGGATATGTAAATGCTCCATCACTTATGCAGAGAGCAGTAGCAAAGTGTCTGGATGTAGAAGTAAATGTTGAGCCATACAACAGAAATAGAGAATTATTATACAATAGTTTATTAGAATATGGTTTTGAATGTATCAAACCTGAAGGAGCGTTCTATTTATTTGTTAAGAGCCCTGTAGAAGACGAGACTATATTTGTTAATGCAGCAAAAGAGCATCAGATTCTGGTGGTACCAGGTAGTTCGTTTGCTTGTCCGGGATTTGTCAGAATGGCTTATTGCGTATCTTATGATACCATCAAAAATTCATTACCAGGATTTAAGAAGTTAGCTGAGCAGTTCGGACTTAATAAATAAGTCGGAGGTAAAATGCCATGAAAGCATGGGAAAATAATATAAGACAGGTTGTTCCATATGTGCCGGGAGAGCAGCCAAACAAGAGTAATATGATTAAGTTGAATACCAATGAGAATCCTTACCCGCCAGCACCTGGTGTACAAAAGCTGTCGAGTGATTTAGATGTAGATTGTCTGAGACTTTATCCGGCTCCAGACTGCAAGAGCTTATGCAGTGAGATATCAAAATTTTATAATGTATCTGAAAATAATGTTTTTGTTGGAGTTGGTTCTGATGATGTTATATCAATGGCATTCTTAACATTTTTCAATTCAAAGAAACCGGTTTTATTTCCAGACATAACATACTCATTCTATAATGTGTGGGCAGATGTATACAGAATTCCATATGAGGAAGTACCGGTAGATGAGAATTTTAAAATAAACAGAGAAGATTATTACAGAGAAAATGGTGGAGTTATATTCCCTAATCCAAATGCACCAACAGGTATATTGGAATCATTGGAATTTGTGGAAGACATCATTAAGCATAATCAGGATGTTGTTGTTATTGTTGATGAAGCATATATTGATTTTGGTGGAACTTCAGCACTTGAGCTCACGAAGAAGTATGAAAATGTGTTGGTTGTACAGACATTTTCTAAATCGCGCTCCATGGCTGGAATGAGAATTGGGTATGCAATTGGAAACGAGGCACTTATTAAAGCCATGAACGATGTTAAGTTCTCTATCAATTCATATACTATGAATCAATATGCACTTAAGGTTGGTACAGAGGCTGTTAGAGATAAGGAATATTTTGAGAAAACTCTTGCAAAGATTATTAATACAAGGGAAAATTCAAAGAAGAAGCTTAAAGAGCTAGGCTTTACATTTCCAGACTCAATGTCGAATTTCATATTTGCCACACACGAAAAATATTCTGCGAAGGATATATTTGAGTATCTCAAAACAAAGAATATCTTTGTAAGATATTTCAGCTCTCCAAGAATTAATAATTATCTCAGAATAACAATTGGAACGGATGAAGAAATGGAATCTCTTTTCAAAGCATTAGAAGAATATTTTGTGTAAAAAACACTTTACTATTATTATTTTATCCATTATAATATACAAGATATGAAATAGTGGAAGTGGAGGACGAACAATGAATTACATAACAACTAATCTTTGTAATTTAATAGTACCTTCTATTTCTATTTTCTTTTTTAATTTTATTTATTGTTAATTTCAGCTGGTATTTATACCAGCTGTTTTTTTGCATTATAGGATATTACAATTCATATAAAGCAAAAAACTACGAGGGATGCAACTTGCACGCAACAGCGCGCAAAGAGTGCAAAACAGCAAGCAAAATTAAGAAGCAATTTATAGCACAAGGGAAAGGATGTACAAAATGAGTAAGAGAGAAGACATTAACACAGTATTAATAATAGGTTCAGGCCCTATTATCATAGGTCAGGCGTGTGAGTTTGACTATTCAGGAACACAGGCATGTAAAGCCCTTAGAAAATTGGGATATAAGATAGTATTAGTTAATTCTAATCCGGCTACTATCATGACTGATCCTGATACAGCAGATGTAACATATATAGAGCCTCTTAATGTAAAGAGACTTGAGCAGATAATTATAAAGGAAAGACCAGATGCAATTCTTCCAAATCTTGGTGGACAGTCAGGACTTAACTTATGTTCTGAGCTTGCCAGCGCAGGAATTCTTGACAAATATGGTGTTAAGGTTATAGGTGTTCAGATAGATGCCATTGAACGTGGAGAGGATAGAATAGAATTTAAGAAAACAATGAACACTCTTGGTATAGAGATGGCTAAGAGTGAGGTTGCTTACTCTGTGGATGAAGCATTAGCTATAGCAGATAAGCTTGGATATCCGGTTGTATTGCGTCCTGCATACACAATGGGTGGAGCAGGCGGTGGTCTTGTATATAATGTTGACGAGTTAAAGACAGTATGTGCAAGAGGTCTTCAGGCCAGCCTTGTAGGCCAGGTTCTTGTTGAGGAATCTATTTTAGGATGGGAAGAGCTCGAATTAGAAGTTGTACGTGACGCTAAAAATAATATGATTACAGTATGCTTCATAGAAAATATCGACCCACTTGGAGTTCATACAGGAGATTCATTCTGTTCAGCACCAATGCTTACAATCTCACAGGAGGTTCAGGATAGATTACAGGAACAGGCATATAGAATTGTAGAATCAATAGAAGTAATCGGTGGAACAAATGTACAGTTTGCTCATGATCCGGTTTCAGACAGAATTATAGTAATAGAAATTAATCCAAGAACATCACGTTCATCAGCACTTGCTTCAAAGGCAACAGGTTTCCCAATTGCCCTTGTATCAGCAATGCTTGCAGCAGGACTCACACTTGATGAAATTCCATGTGGAAAATATGGAACACTTGACAAATACTATCCGGATGGAGATTATATTGTAATCAAATTCGCAAGATGGGCATTTGAAAAATTCAAGGGTGCAGAGGATAAGCTTGGAACACAGATGCGCGCTGTTGGAGAAGTAATGAGTATTGGTAAAACATACAAAGAAGCATTCCAGAAGGCAATCAGAAGTCTTGAAACAGGAAGATATGGTTTGGGATTTGCTAAGAACTTTAACGACAAGACAAAAGATGAGCTTATTGAGATGCTAGCAGTACCAACAAGTGAAAGACAGTTTATTATGTATGAAGCTCTTAGAAAGGGTGCAACTGTTGATGAATTATTTGAGCTTACTAAGATTAAGAAATATTTCATAGAGCAGATGAAGGAGCTTGTTGAAGAAGAAAATGCATTACTTGAAAATAAGGGAACAGTTCCGGATGAAGCAGTTTTAAGACAGGCTAAGCAGGACGGATTTGCAGATAAGTATCTTTCAAAACTTCTTGATGTAAATGAAAATGAAATAAGAAAAGCTAGAATTGGATATGGAATAACAGAAGCTTGGGAACCGGTACACGTAAGTGGTACAGAAGACAAAGCTTACTATTATTCAACATACAACGCACAGGATAATTCAACTATTTCAGATAGAAAGAAAATAATGATTCTTGGTGGCGGACCAAACAGAATCGGACAGGGTATTGAATTTGATTACTGTTGTGTACATGCTGCATTTGCACTTAAGGAACTGGGATTTGAGACAATTATTGTCAACTGTAATCCTGAAACAGTTTCAACAGATTATGATACATCGGATAAACTTTATTTCGAGCCATTAACACTTGAGGATGTATTAAGCATTCATGACAAGGAGAAGCCTGTTGGTGTTATAGCACAGTTTGGTGGACAGACTCCACTTAATCTTGCTGCAGATCTTAAGAAAGCAGGAGTAAATATTCTTGGTACATCACCAGAAGTTATTGATCTTGCAGAAGATAGAGATTTATTCAGAAATATGATGGATAAGTTAGAAATCCCAATGCCTGAATCAGGAATGGCAGTAAATGTTGATGAAGCTTTGGAAATAGCTGAGAGAATAGGATATCCGGTTATGGTTAGACCTTCATATGTTCTTGGTGGTAGAGGAATGGAAGTAGTAAATGAGCCTGAATCACTTAAGCAGTATATGGCAGCAGCAGTTGGTGTTACACCAGACAGACCAATCCTCATTGATAGATTTTTACGCCATGCAACAGAGTGTGAAGCAGATGCAATTGCTGATGGAACACATGCATATGTACCGGCAGTAATGGAGCACATTGAGCTTGCAGGAATTCATTCAGGAGATTCAGCTTGTATACTTCCATCAAAGAATATACCAGAGAATTTATTAAATACAATCAAAGATTACACAAGAAAAATTGCAGAAGAAATGGGAGTAAGAGGACTTATGAACATGCAGTATGCAATTGAAAATGATAAAGTATATGTACTTGAAGCTAATCCACGTGCATCAAGAACAGTTCCACTTGTATCAAAGGTATGTAATGTGTCAATGGTTAAGCTTGCAACACAGATTATGACATCTGAGCTTACAGGAAAATCATCACCAGTTCCTGAACTTAAGGAAACAAAGCCAACCTACTATGGTGTAAAAGAAGCGGTATTCCCATTTAATATGTTCCCGGAGGTTGACCCTTTACTTGGACCAGAGATGCGTTCAACAGGTGAGGTACTTGGATTGTCAAAGAGCGTTGGTGAAGCATTCTACAAGGCACAGGAGGCAACACAGACGAAGCTTCCACTTGAAGGAACAGTTTTATTTAGTGTAAATAAGAAGGACAAAGCAGAAGTGGTTGATGTTGCAAAAGAATTTGCAGAGTGTGGATTTAACATTCTTGCTACAGGAACAACATATGAGCTCCTCAAATCATCAGGACTTGAAGTGACAAGAATCAACAAGATGCAGGAAGGCAGACCAAATATTGTTGATGCAGTTACAAATGGTCAGATTCAGCTTATTATTAACACACCTGCAAGCAAAGAAGAAAGAATGTTTGATGACAGTTATATTAGAAAGTCAGCAATCAAAGCTAAGGTTTCATACATGACTACTATGGCAGCTGCCAAGGCAACAGCAGACGGAATCAAGGCTGTTAAAACTGAGGGCGATATTGGTGTAATGTCACTTCAGGAAATTCATAAATCCATACAGTAATAATTTTTGACAAATTGCATATATGATAATAAAGCGGGTTTGGTTTATACCAGACTCGTTTTATACTACATTTGCTGTACTAATGTAGAAAGGAATTTACTGATATGAAAAAGAGAAATATTGCATTGACAATTAATATGGCAATCATAATTATGGAGATTGTTGGAATAATTATGAGTATAATGAAGCATGGAGTATCCTTTGTGAGATTTTATACAGAAGATAGTAACATATTTGCACTTGCTGCAAGTATTATTTATGTGGTTTCTGATATTGCAGAAAGAAAAGGTGGAAGTGGACTACAGACCATAACTAAAATAGTCAGGTACATATCAGCATGCTGTCTCAGTGTAACATTTGTAGTGGTTTTGTGCATACTAGCACCTATGAATGGAGTAAACGGATATATAACAATGATGTTTTGTGGTTCAATGTTATTTCATCATTTTTTGTGTCCTGTATTATCAGTCATTTCGTTCCTGTTCTTTGAGAAATATGATGAAATTCCATTGAAATATACATATTATGCACTTTGCCCAACATTTATATATGCGGTAACAGCGGTCGTACTAAATATCGTAAATCTACTAAAGGGACCATATCCATTTCTGATGGTCCATAAACAGCCTGTATATATGTCCTGCGTATGGTTTGTAGTGATTCTTGCCGGAGCGTATATATTTGCCTGGCTGATCAGAAAAATAAAACATATAATTTGATATTTATCATGTACTATGTTAGAATATGAACTAAGTTTTATCCGGAATGGAGATAATGTGAATAGTTAGCTCGATGGCGTTCAATTCACGTAACTATTTGTGGAGGAGCATTACAAATAGCCTTGATGGCAAAATAGATGCTCCGGAATGGAGATTATTGTGATTATTAACTTTATTAGGGGCCTTTGCATGGCTCTTGCAGACAGTGTTCCCGGGGTTTCAGGGGGAACAATTGCATTTTTACTGGGTTTTTACGATAAATTTATAGATTCACTTGATGATTTGATTAGTGGAACTAAGGAAGAACGTATAGAGGCAATTAAGTTTCTTATTAAGATTGGAATCGGCTGGGTAGTTGGATTCTGCATGGCTATTTTATTTATTACGGCAGTATTTGATTCTCATATTTATCAGATTAGTTCGTTGTTTATAGGATTTATACTTTTTGCTCTTCCAATAATTATTATGGAAGAAAAGGCATGCCTTAAGGGCAAATATATTCAGATGGTATTTATTCTTGTTGGTGCAGGACTTGTATGTGGAATTACTTATCTTTCAGGAAGTGCCCTTGGAGATGAGGGAATTAATCTGGCAGTAGGACATTTTTCTGTGTTGACCGGAGTATTGTTGTTTCTTGCGGGAATTGTTGCTATATCAGCAATGGTGCTCCCGGGAATATCAGGTTCAACAGTGCTTATGATTTTTGGACTGTATATTCCTATAACAACAGCAATCAAGGATGTACTTCATCTTAGGCTTCAATATGTACCGGCATTATTTATATTTGGTATAGGTGTTATTGTGGGCGCTCTTGGAGTAGTCAAATTAATTAGAAAGGCACTTGATGGATTTAGAACTCAGACGGTTTATTTAATTATTGGAATGATGTTAGGCTCGGTGTATTCAATAATTCAGGGTGCAACAACACTGGATGAACCAAAGAATCCGTTATCATTTGGAACATTTAGTATAGTATTCTTCGCAATCGGCGGAATAATAATACTTGGTTTACAGAAACTTAAAAGTGTAGTCGATAAAGAAAATTAATATTAATAAGATCATCCACTTTGTTCTCGGATTTCGAGGCAAGAGGATGGTCTTTTTTTGTTGATAGAAAAACGTCCTATCAATTAAAAACGCTCCGCCAGTAAAAAATATTGAAAATTACTTGCATTTTTTATTATATGTGTTATAGTGATTATAGAACATATGAAATGGAGATGATTTTTATGAATATTAATAAGTTTACACAGAAGTCCATGGAAGCTGTTAACGGATGCGAGAAGCTTGCATATGAATATGGCAACCAGGAGCTTGCGCAAGAGCATTTATTATACAGTCTTCTTACGATTGAGGACAGCCTGATTCTCAAGCTTATTGAGAAGATGGAGATTCAGAAAGAGCATTTTCTTAATAGAACTCAGGATTATTTAGGCAGATTAGTTAAGGTACAGGGCGGAGAATTAAGAGTAAGCAGTGAGCTTAATAAGGTCCTTATCAGTGCCGAGGATGAAGCTAAGCAGATGGGGGATGAATATGTATCAGTTGAACATTTGTTTTTATCAATGATTAAGTATCCATCCAAGAGTATTAGAGAGCTGTTCAAGGAATATGGTATTACAAGAGAACGATTTTTAACAGCTTTATCAAGTGTTAGAGGTAATCAGAGGGTTGTTAGTGACAATCCTGAGGCTACCTATGATACCCTTGAGAAATATGGCACAGATTTAGTAGAGAAGGCCAAGAGTCAGAAGCTTGATCCAGTTATTGGCAGAGATACAGAGATTCGTAATGTTATAAGAATTCTTTCAAGAAAGACTAAGAATAATCCCGTCCTTATAGGTGAACCGGGTGTTGGTAAGACAGCAGCAGTTGAAGGTCTTGCACAGCGTATTGTTAGAGGCGATGTACCACAGGGACTTAAGGATAAGAAGATATTTGCACTTGACATGGGTGCACTTGTTGCAGGTGCCAAGTATCGTGGCGAATTCGAGGAACGACTTAAGGCAGTGCTTGAGGAAGTTAAGAAGAGTGAAGGACAGATTATTCTATTTATTGATGAGCTTCATACAATTGTTGGTGCAGGTAAGACAGATGGTGCAATGGATGCGGGTAACATGCTTAAGCCAATGCTTGCCAGGGGTGAACTTCACTGTATAGGTGCAACAAC
>CAZBKO010000007.1:0-18014 GCA_964492545.1 uncultured Lachnospiraceae bacterium | reverse complement strand
GAGAGAAGATTTCAACCTGTAATGGTTGATGAGCCAACGGTTGAAGATACGATATCAATACTTAGAGGACTTAAGGAGAGATACGAAGTATACCATGGTGTGAAGATAACGGATTCCGCACTTGTATCGGCAGCAGTTCTTTCTAACAGATATATATCTGACAGATTTCTTCCGGATAAGGCTATCGACCTTGTGGACGAAGCCTGTGCACTTATTAAGACAGAGCTTGATTCTATGCCAACAGAGCTCGATGAACTTAGCCGTAAGGTTATGCAGATGGAGATTGAGGAGGCAGCACTTAAGAAGGAAGATGATAAGCTGAGTCAGGAGAGACTTGAGAATTTACAGAGGGAGTTGGCAGAATATAAGTCGGAACTTTCAGGTAAGAAAGCACAGTGGGAGAATGAGAAGTCATCAGTTGACAAGCTTTCTAAGATTAGAGAAGAGATTGAGCAGGTCAATAATGAAATTCAGATAGCACAGAGAAGCTATGACCTTGAGAAGGTGGCAGAACTTCAATATGGCAAGCTTCCGGAACTTACAAGAAGACTTGAAATAGAAGAGAACAATATTAAGAGTAAGGATTTATCACTTGTTCATGAGAGTGTGACTGATGAAGAGATAGCCAGAATAATTTCACGTTGGACCGGAATACCAGTCGCTAAGCTGACAGAATCAGAACGTAACAAGACACTTCATCTGGATGAGGAACTGCATAAGAGAGTAATAGGTCAGGAGGATGGTGTAGAGAAAGTAACTGAGGCAATTATCAGATCGAAAGCAGGAATTAAGGATCCGAATAAGCCAATTGGATCATTTTTATTCCTTGGACCAACAGGTGTTGGTAAGACAGAACTGGCCAAAGCACTTGCAGAATGTCTATTTGATAATGAACAGAATATTGTAAGAATTGATATGAGTGAATATATGGAGAAGTACTCTGTATCCAGACTTGTTGGAGCACCTCCGGGATATGTTGGATATGATGAGGGTGGCCAGCTTACAGAAGCGGTAAGAAGGAAACCATACTCAGTTGTACTGTTTGATGAGATTGAAAAGGCACATCCTGATGTATTTAATATCTTGCTTCAGGTTCTTGATGATGGACGTATAACAGACTCACAGGGACGAACTGTTGATTTTAAGAACACTATAATAATTATGACATCCAACATAGGTTCTTCATATTTACTTGAGGGAATAGAAGCAGATGGTTCAATTAAGCAGGATAATCAGAATATGGTTATGGAAGAGCTTAAAGGTCACTTTAGACCGGAATTTCTTAACAGACTAGATGAGATTATTATGTTTAAGCCACTTACCAAGGATAATATAACAAGAATAATAGACCTTCAGATAGTAGATCTCAATAAGAGATTAAGCGACAGGGATATTGAGATAGAGATAACAGAAGCTGCTAAGACTTATGTTTCAGATAATGGATATGATATGGTGTATGGTGCAAGACCACTAAAGCGTTATTTACAAAAGCATGTGGAGACGCTTGCAGGACGACTAATATTGTCGGGTAATGTAGCCGGAGGCGACACAATTGTTATAGATATAGAAGGAGATGAATTGACGGCTAGAGTTAAGAAGCAATAAATAGTATTACGGAATTTATAATTGGTTAAAAGTGAATGGCACTAGAGTTAGGATTCTAGTGCCATTTGTGTATATACCAGATGCTTTATTTATGAGTTATTATTAATTGCACCATGAGCTTTCAAAAATAACATTTTTTCCATAGCCTTTATTGAACGCCACCAATTTTCGCTGATTGCAAATTCTCTTGCATATTTTCCATTATCATACCATTCCCAAGGAACATCCCATACACCATTTTGGGGACGTATACGGATAAGTTCATCAATAGCGTTTGCTACATCCTGTTCGTGACCACTATAATAGAAACTAGAAGGATTAGGTAGTGCACATGCCATATCCTGATGATTATTCCATACATATTCATGAAAATGTTCTTCAAATAATGAGCGAGTGCACTGCTCTAAGAAATCTAAATAAAATTGGTTATTAAGATTGGCGCTATTTAAATCAGTGTAGAGTGAACATAAGGAAAGTACTCCCATATCACCAAGATTTTTTTCACTTTTCAATCGGTCAAGTAGCATATGGGTATATTTTGTAGCCCGTTCATATATAGGTTCACTGCAATCAACGTAGCGGAGAATGAAACCACATAAGCTTGCGGTAGTTCCGAAATTTTGGGTTTTATTTGCTTCTTCACTGTAACTCCACCAAATTGCATGAGGGTATTTATCATTGTCTGGAACTGTAAATGACCATCCATAATTACTTTGATGAGGAGTGTATAAAAGAAAATCAAAAATACCTTTGTAAAATGGATGCGACATATCATAAAAATCTATTTGTCTAAAAATATCCAATACAAAAGTTATAGTATATGGTGTAGATTCCGGATTCCAGTTATCTGGTTCTATCACATTGCCAAATCCGCCATTTTCACACTGATATGTTCTGAGCGCGTCAAGGACAACTTCCTTGTCTTTTCCTTCGAAATGATAATTCCATAATGATAATTCAAGTGGTCTTGCATTTCGCATAATAAATGCTCGTATTTCTTCATAATCTTTGGTACTTAACATATGTATCCCTCCAAACTATTGTTCATCAACTATCTGGAAAATATAGAACTTAAGGTAGTAGCTTTCATCAGATGACCATAAAATTGGGTGATCAGGCGACTGTTGTCTATATTCAACCTGTCTGATATGCTTATGAGCACTTTTAGCGGCCTGACCAATTGTCTGTGTAAATAAATCAGGTGTCATAAAGTGTGAGCAAGAGCAGGTTGCAAGAAAACCATTATTCTTTACAAGCTTCATGCCTCGCATATTAATTTCTCTATAGCCTTTAGTTGCATTCTTTACAGAATTACGTGACTTGGTGAAGGCTGGAGAATCAAGGATAACCAAATCAAATTTTTCACCCTCAGCTTCAAGCTTTGGAAGGAGATCAAAGACGTCAGCCTCCATAAATTTAACGGTATCTGATAAATTATTAAGCTCAGCATTTTCAGTTGCCTGGGCAACACCGAGGGCAGATGCGTCAACGCCAAGAACGCTAGCAGCGCCTGCAACACCGGCATTAAGTGCAAATGAACCTGTATGTGTGAAACAATCCAACACTTTAGCACCTTTACAAAGCTTTTGGATAGCAAGACGATTATATTTCTGATCTAAGAAAAATCCTGTCTTTTGACCATCCTTAACATCAACAATATATTTAACACCATTTTCTACGATGTGAACATTAGTATCAAATTCTGAACCGATGAATCCTTTAGTAAGTTCCATTCCTTCAAGGGTTCTTACCTTTGCGTCGCTTCTTTCATAAACACCACTGATAATAATTCCATCGAATAATAAGATATTCTTTAAAATATCAACAATTGAATTTTTGTATCTGTCAATACCAAGTGTAAGTGACTGTACGACAAGTACAGTATCGAATTTATCAATTACAATACCTGGAAGATAATCAGCCTCGCCAAAAACAATTCGGCAGCTTGATGTATCAACAGTATGTTTCCTGTAATCCCATGCATTCTGAAGACGCATTCTTAAATAATCATCATTAATTTCAACATCTTTTCTGGAAAAAAGACGTACAGTTATTTTGGAATTGGTATTAATGTATCCAACTCCTAACGGATAGCCATCGAAATCATGAATGTTTACAAGACCTCCATTCTCAAAATTGTCATCTATAGATGCAATTTCATTATCATATATCCACATACCTCCGGCCTTGAGTGCACGGCCTTCACCTTTTTTTAGTGTAACAACAGGATAATTTGCCATATGTATATTTCCTTTCCTCTAAAATATTATTTACATTATACAACAGCAAAAATATATTGACAATGAAAAGATAAGTAGTATAATGAACATATGAACAGATATTCATATGTTGAATGAAAGGAGATAATTATGGAAGAAAACACAGATGATTTACAATGTGAACAGGTATGTGTACATCATGAAATAGTAGATGCAATACATAATAACATGCCACATGATGAAATCTTGTATGACCTGGCTGATTTTTTTAAAGTATTTGCTGATTCAACAAGAATTAAGATATTATATGTACTTCTAAAGTCTGAGATGTGTGTGTGCGACATAAGTGAGACACTTTTAGTTAGCCAGTCGGCAGTATCACATCAGCTTAGGATGCTTAAGCAGATGAAACTGGTAAAGAACAGAAGAGATGGTAAGACTATTTACTATTCACTATCAGATGACCATATACAGAATATATTGAGTCAGGGACTGGAACATATATTGGAAAAATAAGTCTGATGACCTAATTTTTCACATAACTATTTGTGCAGGAGCATCACAAATAGTCTTGATGGCAGAAGCGAAATCGCCTGCGCGAATTTCACTTCGCCACCCGTCACATGAATGCTCCGGATTGGAGGAAATTATGAAGAAGACATTTTTATTAGAGGAACTTGATTGCGCTAACTGCGCAGCTAAAATTGAAACATCTGTAAGCAAAATAAAAGGTGTTAATGATGTAAGCATTAATTTTATGGCAATGAAGATGGATATAGATGTGGAAGATGACAGATATGAAGAGATAATGGTAGAAGTACTTAAAAGAATGAGAAAAGTCAAAAAAGACATAGCTATTAAGGAAGCATAGAAAGGAGGACATATGACGAAAAAAGAGAAGAAGAGATTAATACGAATCCTTATTGCATTAGGAGCATTATTAATTGCATGGTTTGTTCCATTTGGAAATATATTTAATTTATCAGAGAGCAATGCAGGTAACGTAGAGCTTATGGCATTTCTTATTGCATACCTTATTGCGGGTGGAGATGTAATTAGAGAAGCAGCTGAAAATATTCTGCATGGTCAGGTATTTGATGAGAATTTCCTTATGGCGGTAGCAACTGTTGGAGCTTTCATTGTAGGCGAATATCCCGAAGGTGTTGCAGTAATGCTGTTTTATCAGGTGGGCGAGCTCTTTCAATCATACGCAGTTAACCGCTCGAGAAAATCAATATCAGAACTTATGGATATCAAGCCTGATTTTGCAAATGTGAAAAAAGCAGATGGCGGGATTAAGACAGTCGCTCCAGGAGAAGTGAATATAGGAGATATAATTGTAGTAAAGCCTGGAGAGAGAATACCTCTTGATGGCATTGTTGTCAAAGGAAATGCAAGCGTTGATACATCAGCACTTACAGGTGAAAGCCTTCCAAGAGAAGTGGAGAATGGCGATAATGTTATAAGTGGTTCAGTAAATCTTAACGGACTAATAGAAGTAAAAGTAGAAAAGAAGTTTTCGGAATCAACTGTAAGCAGAATACTTGAATTAGTTGAAAATGCCAGCTTAAAAAAAGCACCTGCAGAAAAATTCATCACAAGATTCGCAAGATATTACACACCAATTGTGGTATTGCTTGCTGTTGCCCTTGCAGTTATTCCACCTATTATTTTGGGCGGAAATGTATGGTATGACTGGATATACAGAGCACTTACATTTTTAGTAATATCATGTCCATGTGCACTTGTAATTTCGGTACCACTTAGTTTTTTTGGAGGAATAGGAGCTGCTTCGTCAAAGGGCGTGCTTGTCAAAGGAAGTAATTATTTAGAAGAACTGGCAAAATGTGATATAGTAATGTTTGACAAGACAGGAACACTAACCAAGGGAAACTTCAAGGTAACCAAGATAAATACGCAGCCGGATATAGATGAGAATCAAGTGCTGGAGGCAGCAGCAATATGTGAAACCAACTCAAATCATCCAATAGCATTGTCAATAATGAAGGCATACGGAAAATCAATTGGTAAGGCTGAGATAAAAGTAAATGAAATTGCAGGGCATGGAATTGAGGCAGAGCATAACAATAAAAAATATTATGCCGGAAACACAAAGCTCATGAAACAGATAGGAATTACGGTAGACAATGATGATATAGGAACAATTGTATACGTTGCTGTAGATAATAAATATTATGGAAACATTGTTATATCAGATGAAATAAAAGAAACCTCTAAGAAGGCCATAGAGCAGTTGAAAAAATGCGGCGTTCATAAGACTGTAATGCTGACTGGTGATAGAGCAGTCATAGCAGAGGATGTTGCAAAGAAAATAGGGGTAAGTGATGTATTTGCTGAACTGCTTCCTGGTGACAAGGTGGATAAGGTAGAAGAAATATTGAAAACAAAGAACGAGAATTCAAGAGTAGCTTTTGTTGGAGATGGAATAAATGATGCGCCGGTACTTGCAAGGGCAGATGTAGGTATAGCAATGGGAGCTTTGGGGTCAGATGCAGCAATAGAAGCCGCGGATGTAGTAATTATGGATGATAACCCACAGGGAATTGCAAAGGCAATCAAAATAGCAAGAAAAACAATTGTGATAGTTAAAGAAAATATAGTATTTGCATTGGGAGTAAAAGTGCTGATATTGATACTTGCTGCATTTGGTATAGCCAATATGTGGGCAGCTGTATTCGCAGATGTAGGCGTTGCTGTTATTGCAATACTTAATGCTCTAAGAGCATTAAGTACCAAACAAAATTAGATAAACTGATTAATTGTTTCATTATAGACATAGTCAATACTTCTAAGACGTCCGATGATATCATTGATATCCACATTATTATCGTGACAGAATTCAACGAGGTCGCTGTAGTTATCACGAAGCTGTGTGTTAACGTAGCTTAAGAGCATAACAGGGTCTTTGGGGATGTTTGTTAATGACATGTGTATTACCTCTTTCATTTTGCTCCCGTGTATTATAGCACAATCATTTCAATTAAGATAGTGGTAAATTAATGTATTTGCGCATATATTTAGTGTAAAATGATTAATTATGGAGCATAAGAATGTCAAAGCATATGACCATATTATCAATGCTGATGTTGGCCCTAATAAGTACAGTATGTGCAGAGATATATACCAATAAGAGAAATTCAGAGCTATTATCAGCTGCTGAAAATGAAAAAAAACCAAAAGTTGCCATTACATTTGATGACGGGCCACATTCTACTTATACAGATAAGCTGCTTGATGGACTGCTAATAAGAAATGTAAAGGCAACTTTTTTTCTTATAGGAAGTAATATTGAGAGTAACAGTAAAGTCGTTCAGAGAATGCATGATGAGGGACATGTAATAGGCAATCACACATACTCACATGTTGAACTGGCGTGTATAGATATTAAGAAGGCTATGGCTGAGATAAATAAAACAAATAAATTAATTGAGAGCATCACCGGGGAAAAAGTCAAATATATAAGACCACCATATGGAGCATGGAATAATGGACTGGAAGAAAATGTGAAGATGATTAAGGTTAAATGGACAGTTGATCCGAGGGATTGGAGTGTCTTAAATGCAAAATCAATTACGAATCATGTTGTTAAGGAAGCCAGGGATGGCGATGTCATACTTATGCATGATATTTATGAAACATCGGTTATTGCTGCACTTGATATAGTTGACCGGCTAAAAGAACAGGGGTACGAATTTGTAACTATAGATAAAATAGATGGACAATTATGGAAATGGAGCTACTAAATATCATTGATGATAGATAGCAGCTCCATACTTCATATAAATATTAACGTGATGTTATGGTATAAAGATAATCTAAATCTCCACCCTTAGACATGAGCTCAACTCCGTGACCATCCTTAGTGTACGGAAGTGTAACTTCTGTAGTAGAGCCATCAGCACTGTAGAATGTTAATAAATACTGAACTGATAGTGGCTTGGAATCATCCAATAGAGAGCTTCCGTCAAGACCGGTAATATGGTCAAACCAATCAGCCTCTCTAAGCTTAAATTCATTAACCTTCTCTACACATAGCTTAATGCCTTCAGGATTAGTTATTGTGTTGTGCCACTCTATAAAAGGGTACTTAGCACATTCAACCTTCACATATTCACCATCAAGATCTGTACTGTGATATGATAACGGCCATATTTCGTTATATCTAAGGAAAAATATGGCAGCTAGAATCACGATAACACTGATTCCTACTAGAAACTTTTTGTCCTTTTTGGAGAGCAAATCTGACTTATTATTACTCATCCCTCATTCCCCCTTGCTTAGAATTATATATTTAAAAAATTATATCAATATGTCCATTATCTGTCAATAATTGAAGTATAATCAACATGCTTAGCAACACTCTTGTAAGCAGGTCTGATAATCTTTCCGGCATTGATAATCTCCTCAATTCTATGAGCACTCCAACCTGAGATTCTTGCAATTGCAAAAATTGGTGTGTAGAGCTCAAGTGGAAGACCGAGCATACGATATACAAAACCACTGTAGAAATCAACATTGGCGCTGACACCTTTGTAAATACGGCGTTCCTTGGCGATAACTTCAGGTGCAAGCTTCTCTACCATGGAATATAGCTTAAATTCCTTATCAAGACCTTTTTCCTTTGAAAGCTTTTCAACATAATTCTTAAAAACTCTGGCTCTTGGGTCAGAAATAGAATATACAGCATGTCCCATGCCATAAATAAGCCCTGCATGGTCGAAGGTCTTCTTGTTAAGAAGATCTGATAAGTATTCTCTTATTTCATCTTCGTCATCCCAGTCTTCAATGTGAGCCATCATATGGTCAAACATCTGAATAACCTTAAGGTTGGCACCACCGTGCTTAGGACCCTTGAGAGAACCAAGAGAAGCAGCAACTGTAGAATAAGTATCTGTTCCGGAAGAAGATACAACGTGTGTGGTAAATGTGGAATTATTACCACCGCCGTGATCTGCGTGGAGAACAAGAGCTATATCAAGAATTCGTGCTTCAAGCTCAGTGTACTTGCTATCTGGTCGCAATAAATATAAAATGTTCTCAGCTGTGGATAACTCTGGCTGAGGTGTGTGAATATACAGACTCTGACCATCGTGATAATGTCTGTATGCCTGATAACCATATACGGATAATTCAGGAAAAAGTGCAATTAACTGTAGACATTGTCTAAGTACGTTAGGTACAGAAACATCATCTGCAGTATCATCATAGGAGTAAAGTGTGAGGACACTTCTTGCAAGAGTATTCATCATATCATGGCTTGGAGCCTTCATAATAATATCACGAACAAAGCTTGTTGGAAGTGAGCGGTAATGGCCTAACAGCTTGTTAAACTGTGAAAGCTCTTCCTTAGTTGGAAGCTTACCAAAAAGTAATAGATATGTAGTCTCTTCAAAACCAAATCGCTTATCAGCTACAAAACCATTAACAAGATCTTCTATGTCGTATCCTCTGTAATATAACTTGCCTTCGCAAGGAACCATTTCACTGTCTTCGATAATATATGACTTAACTTCGGCGATTTCAGTAAGACCTGTCAATACGCCCTTTCCGTTAATATCTCTAAGACCTCTTTTGACTTCAAATTTTGAGTAAAGCTCTGGGTCAATGTAACTATTATTAGTACATTTGGAAGCCAGCTCAAGAATTTCCGGTGTAATTTTTGAAAATGTATTCTCTGACATGCATCGAACCCCCTTCGGTGTAGTGTTTTATGAGTTACGTTGTACATTTTAACATATTTCTGTTATGTAAACAAGAAAATGAGGAAAAATTTATATATTATTAATAAAATTTATTTAATTATCCATCGTAATATGATACAATATTTGTAATTATGTGCAAGGCAGGAATAGGTGAATATGGATTTATTTGAATATATGAGAAGCACTGAGATGAAGAAGGAATCACCTTTGGCATCAAGGATGAGACCACAGACCCTTGATGAGGTTGTCGGACAGGAACATATTATAGGCAGGGATAAGCTTTTATACAGAGCTATCAAGGCCGATAAGTTCAAGTCAATTATTTTTTATGGACCTCCGGGAACAGGTAAGACAACTTTGGCAAAGGTCATTGCTCACACAACTCAGGGTGAATTTACACAACTTAATGCAACAGTTGCCGGCAAGAAGGACATGGAAGAGGTTATTGCCAAGGCAAAGGATAATCTTGGAATGTATGGCAGGAAGACTATACTTTTTGTAGATGAGATTCATAGATTCAACAAGGGACAGCAGGATTATTTACTGCCATATGTTGAGGACGGAACAATAGTATTAATAGGAGCGACAACTGAGAATCCTTATTTTGAGGTTAACAGGGCGCTAATATCCAGGTCTGTAATATTTGAACTAAAGCCACTGTCAAGTGAAGCTATAAGAAAGCTTATTATCAGAGCAGTCACAGATGTGGAGAAGGGAATGGGGGCATACAATGCTGCAATTGATGATGCAGCCGCCGACTTTCTTGCAGATGCTGCTAATGGTGATGCCAGAACTGCACTCAATGCAATTGAGATTGGAGTGTTAACAACAAGCCCATCACAAGATGGAATTATTCACATAACACCAGAGGTGGCATCTGAGTGCATTCAAAAGAGAAATGTTGGATATGATAAGGATGGTGATAATCACTATGATACCATTTCTGCATTTATTAAGAGTATGAGAGGGTCAGACCCTCAGGCAGCTGTCTACTATTTGGCACGAATGCTTTACGCAGGAGAAAGTGTAACATTTATTGCCAGAAGAATTGTGATATGTGCGGCAGAAGACGTTGGACTTGCGGATCCGAGAGCACTTCAGGTTGCTGTGTCGGCAGCAGAGGCTGTTCACCAGCTTGGAATGCCGGAAGCCAGAATACCACTTTCAGAAGCAGCAATATATGTTGCCAGCGCACCGAAGAGTAATGCGGCCTACGTAGCCATCGACGATGCACTTGCACTTGTTGCACGAGAGAAGACATATGATATACCTGCATATCTTAAGGATGCTCATTATAAGGATGCAGACAAGCTTAATCATGGCGTTGGATATAAGTATGCACACAGTTATGATAAGCATTACGTAGAACAGCAGTATTTACCGGATGAGATAAAGGACACGGTATTCTATACACCAACAGACAATGGATACGAGCGTGACGTGAAGCGATATTTTGAATATATACATGAAAATGATTGATTGAGAGAGGATATCTGATGAAGGAATTAGTGGGTAAACTATCCAGAGGTATAATTGAATACAGCAGCGCAACTCTTGAAACTTCTGAATCAGAGATAAATAGGAAGATAACAGCTGACAGAATATTTGAAGGAGATTTTTCCGTATATGCGCAGGATGACAGAAGTATTAAGGGAATAGTGTATTCTACTAATTGCGCCGTTAAGATACTTAATGACCAGTTCTGTGCGAAATCAACAGACATTAAGTATGAAATTGATGCCAGATATATGGAGAATGGCGACAGGATTGAGGGAAGATTTATTGTGGTGAGCAATGCCGGAGAGGCTATAATTGCTTATACATACGAAGTTGAAATGCCTAAGGTTAAGGCATCAATTGGAGAAATTAACGATTTATTTAATTTTACCAATCTTGTCAAGAGTGATTATGACGAGGCTTTGAGATTATTTGTATCGAAGGATTTCAGAGAAATATTTTTATATGAGGACGTGAAGGCTCAGGGGCTATATGACGGGCTTATCAGAAGCATGGATTCAAGACAGGCACTGGAGGAATTTCTCATTGGAATCAACAAAAAGAGCAGAACAAGACTATCTATTTCAGATACTACCAGAGATTACGACAGACTCACAGAATCATATGGAGATGTAATAATTCTTACTAAGGATAGCTGGGGTTATATGGATATAACCGTAGATATTCAGGGCGATTTCATTACTGAATCAAAGAGAAGGATAACCAGCGAAGATTTTGCAGGAAATAATTACGAATACAAGTACTTAATTGATACATCAAGGCTGCATGACGGAATGAACTATGCTGAGATTACATTTACTACGGCATTTCAGTCGGAATGTCTTAAGATTTCTGTTGATAATACACATGAGCATGGTAATGCCAGAACGGAAGTAAAGCAGTGTATGTATCAGCTTATGCAGTTATATCTTGAGTTTAGGTCAAGAAGATACAGCGTCGATTCATGGTCGGAGAAGTCACTTGCACTAATTGAGAGGGCAAGAGGATTTGATGACAATAATGACTTTTTGAGGCTTGTACAGGCACAGATATGTTTAACCAAGGAGAAGCCTGAAGAGGCAGAGTGGCTGTTGAATTCAGTTGCTGAGAATATATTGGATGATATAGAAGATAATCTGGAATTGTACTGCTACTATTTATATATAAGAACACTGCAGAAGCGTGACTTGGAGCTTACTAATGAAATGTTTGGCAAGATTAAGTCATATTATGAAAATGGTTATGATTCATGGAGAATTCTGTGGATACTTTTGTATTTGGATGATGCATATGAGAACAATGCAAGTCTGAAGCTTACAAGAATTAAGGAGCAGTATAAGAAGGGCTGTCACAGTCCACTTATGTATTATGAGGCTCTGAATGTTCTCAACAAACAGCCACAGCTTCTAAGAGTTATCAATTCATTTGAACTGCAGATACTGATGTTTGGATGCAGACATGACATTATCGAGCCAAAGCTTGCAACTCAGATTGCGGAGCTTGCAATGCTTGAAAAGAATTTTAGACCATTGATGTTTAGAATACTTACAGCAATGTACAGGAAGAACAATGATAATGTGACACTCACTGCAATCTGCAGCATACTTATACGTGGAAATATTACACAGCAGGAGTATTTCAAATGGTATGCCCTTGGAATAAAAAAAGAAATTAACCTCACAAGATTGTATGAATATTATATGTTCTCTATTTCTGATGAGGATATGAATATTCTTCCAAACATAATATATATGTATTTTGTTTATAATGGTAATCTTTTATTTCACAGAGAAAGCTATCTGTATGCGAATATTATTACTAACAAGGATAGAATTCCCAACGTATATAAGAATTACAGAAACAATATGGAGAAATTTGCAATAGAGAATTTGTCAAGAGGTGAGATGAACACATCATTGGCGGTTGTGTACAAGGAGTTTCTTTTAGATACACTTGTTAAGGATGAAATTGCAAAGAATCTGCCACATATTCTGGCTACATATGAAGTGACCTGTAAGACAGACCACATAGAGCGAATAATTGTTATACATAAGGAATTGCTGTCTGAAAAGGCTTATTTAGTTAGAAATAACAAGGCCTATATAGAAATGTTTACAGAGGATGCCATTATTCTCACAGAAGATATTTCAGGAAACAGGCATTTCGGAATTGGTGATATAGAGTGCAAAAAGCTGCTAAGTGATAACAGTCTTTTAGCCAAATGTCATCAGGCCTGCGATGATGATATTTATTTTGTGGCCAGTGCAACAGAACAATTTATCAAGTATCACAATTCAACATATGAGACAATTCAATCATTTAGAAATATAATGGATATGGAAGATTTCAGATATGCCTACCGCAAGACAATAATGAAGGATATCATTGAATACTACTATAACAATTATGATGGAGATGAGCTGGATGAATATTTGACAGATATCAATAAGTCAGAGCTTGATACAGAATCAAGAAATAAGGTTATAGAGCTCATGATTATGAGAGGACTTTATGAGCAGGCCTACGAAGCAATGAATATGTATGGCTATATCAGCTTGAGTCCACGAAGACTTGTGAAATTTGTCAGCAGATACATATCACTTATAAGTGATGATGATGATGAGCTGATTCTTAATATTGCATCATTTTCATTTAGAAAGGGAAAGTATAACGAGGTAACACTTGAATATTTGTGCAAATACTATAACGGTATTACCAAGGAAATGATAGAGCTGTGGAAGATTGCAAAGGATTTTGCTTTTGAGAGCAGAGAATTAGAGGAGAGGCTTATTGCTCAGATACTCTTTAGCAGGACGCATACGGGATATCTGGTTAAGATATTTGACTCATATGAGGAAAAAGGTCCTTCTGAGATGATTATGAAAGCATATTTCTTCTACATATCATATACTTATTTTGTGAAGGACAAGCCTGTAATTGACCATTTCTTCCAACAGCTTGAAAAGGAGCTGCTTGCCGAAGAAAACCATCATGACTTACTGCATGATGTGTGCAAGGTGGCATATCTTAAATATACAAGTGAGAATCAGACGATAGATGAGCGCAGAAAGGAACTGTGCAGAAATATGCTGGTGAAGCTGGCTGAGAATGGGTATTGCTTTGAATTTTTCAAAAAATATCATAAATGGTTTGAAATACCGGGAAATGTGGCTGATAGAGCAGTTATAGAATACAGAACTGTACCGGATTGTAATGTATTTATACACTACACCACTTCGGAGGAGGATGGAAGTGAGTACGAGACCTCTAAGATGGAACCTTTCTTTGGAGGAGTTTACACGAAGCAGCTGATATTGTTTTATGGTGAGCATGTAATGTACTATATTTCAGAAGAGAACGAAAAGGGAACAAACATAACAGAAAGCAAAAATTATTATCTTGGAGATGATGTAGTGTGCACAGATTCTACATCATATGGCTCAATAAATGATATACTCAGATGTATGGATATGAAGGATGAGGCAAGTGTTAAGGAACTCACGAAGAACTATTATGTTAATAGAGAAATAACAAAGAATGGATTTAAAATACTATAAAAAGAAATAGATCCGAAACGGAGGTTAAGATGGAAAGCAGCATTGGAATAGTTGTAGGAATAGACATAGCACATGATTACACTCAGGTCAGCTATTACACCACAGGTATGAATGAACCTGATTCTATGAGCACTATTTATAATGAACAGAAATATCTTATTCCGACAGTGTTATTTAAGTGGACAGACAGAGAGGAATGGCTTATTGGTGATGAGGCAATGCTTCGGGCCGGACGCCATGAGGGAACAGCGGTAGATGACATATTGTCGCGTGTATTAAAGGGTGAAGTCACAGAAATTGAGTCTAAGGAATACAGTGCAAAAGAAATATTTGACATATATATGGGAAAACTTTTTGACCAGATCAAAATTGGATGTAACTGTCAGATAATCGATGGCATTGGTGTAACAGTAGAATATCCTGACAGACTGTTGGTGGATATGATATATGATTCCTGCAAAGAACATGGAATTGATGAGGACAATATAAGAGTCATTGGTCATTCAGAGGCACTTTTATATTACATAATTAACCAGAAAAAAGAAATATGGGTAAATGATGTGGCCATGTTTGATTACACAAAGGAACACTTTGTATATCGAAGAGTTAGTCAGGAAAGAGGAAAAGTTCCTGTAGTTTTAAAGGTGGAAGAATTCGATTTTTCAAAGGAGTTTTCCTACGACGAGCTCAGAACACCGGAGGGCAGAAACAAACAGGATGAAAAGCTTTTATCAATGATACAAAATGATTTTAAAAGTCATATTGTATCAGCAGTATTTCTTACAGGTATCGGATTTTATGAGGAGGATTGGATTGACAAATCCCTTCCGGTACTATGCAATAAGAGAAGAGTATTCAAGGGCCATAACCTGTTCGTTAAAGGTGCATGCTATGGAATTATGGAGAAAATGCAGCTGATTAATTCATCTAATTATTTGTTTAGATGTACAGGAAGAACATATGTCAATATAGGAATTATGGTTGAACATGGAGACAGAGAATTACAGCTTAACTGTTCAAAGGCAGGGGTGAGCTGGTATGAGGCAGGAGCCATTGTTGACTGCATACTGGATAACACCAAAGCTGTTGTGCTTGTTGTAACCAATCCGATAACAAAATTTTCAAAAAATATAACAATGGATTTGTCAGAATTTCCAGACAGACCTAACAAGACAACAAGAGTAGAGATAACCATTGCGTACAAAAATGAATATCAGTGCAGCGTATTGGTTAAGGACAAAGGATTTGGCGAGCTGTTTGAGTCGTCAGGAAAATGCGTTAGAAATAATATCAATATAGAGGAATACGTATGAGCGGATTAATATTATGTGGAAAGCAGTCAGATGAACCATTTTATATTGAAAGTACAGGAACAAATGTGTACTCAATAGAAGAACTTAGCTATTATTTATATAACAATATATTTCTTATTGGAAAAGAGTTCTTTAATGATAAGCTGCTTGATTATCTTAGTGAACAACTTAATATGAAAAGTCTTGCAGGTAAGGTCAAATATCTAATTGACCACAGAGGAACATTTCCTGAGCTTATGATGCTGGTAATAAAGTCAGCTTCATACTATAATGCACAGGAGCTTGACAAGCTTGAGGATACCTTGAAGCTCATTGGAACAAAATCAGTAACAGAGAGGCTAAAGGTACGAGCTGACATTTATATGGAGTCAGGCAAGAGTGGACAGGCTATGAAAATTTATAGAGAGATTCTTACTATGCCCAGAGTTAAGAATGTTACAAGTGACTTTTATGGTAAAGTGTACAGTAATATAGGAACTATTTATACGGGAAGAATGGAGTATTCAGAGGCTGTTGAATATTTTAGAAAAGCATTTGAGTTCTATCCTGTGGAAGAAATAATGAAGAATATTGTTATGGTGGATTTACTGTGGGAGAACGAACAGGCACTTGTGGATGATACAATGAAATATGAGGTATCAAATGAGCTTCTTGATATGGCGGGAGATGAGATAAAGAAGCTTAGGCAGGAAGCACTTGATTCTGAAAAATATTCGCAGATATGCAGTACGTTAGTGTATGATGGAAAGCATAATCTGGATGATTACTATGATAATATTCAGTCAATAATTGATGTTTGGAAGAATAGCTACAGGGAAGAAATGGTATAAAATATGAAATGGTTTAAAAGAAGAAAACGAGAGCCGGATGATTTTGATCTCAAATATGGAGATTTAGCTGATAAGATTATTTCAGAATCTAAAGCTGACAAGCTTTCCTTGGAACAGGAAAATCTTATTGCAAATAACGAATCACAGCGCAGACAATTTGTTGAAAACAACTGTGAGAAAATCGTGGAGGCATCAAAGCGAATTGAAGAGACAAAGAAGGAATTTCAGCTGGTAAATAATTACCTGTCAGATATTCAGATGATTGAATCTTTGCCTGACAGTAACCATGACAAGGTTACGGGCTATGCCAAGAAAATGGTAGTCTTAGAGAAGGACAGGCAGGAATTTGGCAATTCAATGACTAAGATATCTAACAGCCAGTTCAATCAGATTAAGGATTGTGGAGACGATATCAGTAATATTTTAAAGGGACTTCAGGATGATGAAAATTACTGTCAAAAAGTAAAAAGTGATATGAATCATTTGGAAGGTGAAAAGTCAGCCCTTCGTTTTGAAAGAAGAACCATGAAGGATAGAATATATATGGTCAGAGGAGTTTCAAAGATAGCGGTGGCAGCAGTTGTTGTGCTGTTAGGCGCATTGATGGCAGTACAGTTTGGAGCTCATAAAGATATGACAGCATTTACGTATGTGCTTGTGGGAGTGGCAGCAATAGCAGCTCTTGTTCTGTTCTACATTCATAATCAGGCTGTTAGAAATATAAAGATTACTGAACTTAAGATGAACAGAGCCATAGCACTTCTTAACAAGGTAAAGCTTAAATATGTAAATGTCCAGTCTAGAATAGAATATATGTATGAGAAATTTGGCATTCACAGTGCTTATGAACTGAATAAAATGTGGGCTGTATATCTTAAGGTATGTAAGGAAAGAGAAGTGTACCACAAGGCATCAGACAAGCTACTGGAGGCAGAAGAAGATCTGGTGGAAGAACTTAAGAAGTATAGTATAAATGATCCTGAAATCTGGATATCACAAGCCAGTGCACTGGTGGATGATAAAGAAATGAAGCAGATTAAGAATAACTTAATCGAAAGACGAAACAGATTAAAGTCAACGATAGATTATAATGCAGACGTTCTGGAGAAATCCACATCATCAATTAAGGAGCTTGTGGAGAAGAATAAGGAGCATGCAAAGGAGATTATGGATATTGTTGATAGATATCAGGAATAGCTGAGAAAATAAATTAGTTATAATCCTGTCTTTGACAGTTAGAAAAAGAAAAAACCGCTACATTCCTTGCTAC
>CAZBKO010000006.1:46189-46396 GCA_964492545.1 uncultured Lachnospiraceae bacterium | reverse complement strand
TCCATATTAATTGTTACTCCGGCTTCTTTTGCAATAGCTGGTAAATGTAACATACTATTTGTTGAACATCCAAGTGCCATATCTACTGTAAGTGCATTCATAAATGCTTCCTCTGTAAGAATATCTCTTGGACGAATATTCTTCTCAAGAAGTTCCATTACTTTCATACCTGCATGCTTTGCAAGCTTGATTCTCTCAGAATATACA
>CAZBKO010000006.1:19215-46144 GCA_964492545.1 uncultured Lachnospiraceae bacterium | reverse complement strand
TGTAGGACATACTTTATTTTCAAATTCTGTTACTTCCTCTTCTGACATTGTTCCTGCTGAGTATGAACCAACAGCTTCAAACATACTAGAAAGACTTCTTCTCTCGCCATGAACATGACCTGCAAGCATTGGGCCACCACTAACAAATACTGTTGGCACATTTACTCTTGCTGCTGCCATTAAAAGTCCTGGTACATTCTTATCACAGTTTGGAATCATAACAAGTGCATCAAACTGATGTGCAATTGCCATAGCTTCTGTTGAATCTGCAATAAGGTCTCTTGTTACAAGGGAATATTTCATGCCTGTATGTCCCATTGCTATACCATCACATACTGCAATAGCTGGGAACATAATTGGTGTACCACCTGCCATAGCTACTCCAAGCTTAACTGCCTGTGCAATCTTATCAAGATTCATATGACCCGGTACTATTTCATTATAAGAACAAACTATACCAACTAATGGCTTTTCAAGTTCTTCCTTTGTCATTCCTAAAGCATTAAATAATGAACGGTGAGGTGCCTGCTGCATCCCTGTTTTAACTGCATCACTTTTCATAATATATACGACCTTTCTTTATGTATTACTTCTTTATTCTTTCACAGATAAGATTTCCCATTTCTGTGCATCCAACCTGTTTCATATTATCTGACATAATATCAACTGTTCTGTATCCATCAGCTATTACGCTTCTAATTGCATCTTCTACAGCATTAGCTGCGTCATCAAAATCAAATGAATATCTGAGCATCATGGCTGCTGATAATATTGTTGCCATTGGATTAGCTATATCCTGTCCTGCAATATCAGGAGCTGCTCCATGACTTGGTTCATATAATCCGAAATGTCCGTCACTTAAGCTCGCGCTTGGAAGCATTCCTATTGAACCTGTAATCATACTTGCTTCATCTGATAAAATATCGCCAAACATATTCTCTGTAAGAACAACATCAAACTGCTTAGGATTCTTAACAAGCTGCATTGCGCAGTTGTCAACCAGCATATGCGTTAAAGTTACCTCTGGGTAATCCTTTGCAACTTCATTAACTACTTTATCCCATAATCTTGAAGAATCGAGGACATTGGATTTATCAACACTGATTACGTTCTTATTTCTCTTCATTGCTATTTCAAATGCTTTGATTGCAATTCTTCTTATTTCATTCTCATTATATTTAAGAGTATCCATGGCTGTCATAACGCCATCAACCTCTTTTGTCCATCTCTCACCGAAATACAATCCACCGGTAAGTTCTCTTACTATTATCATATCGAATCCTTCATCTGCTATGGATTCCTTAAGTGGACATGCACTTTTTAACTCATTGTATAAATATGCAGGTCTTAAATTCGCATATAAATTGAGTCCTTTTCTTATTGCAAGAAGACCAGCTTCAGGTCTCTTGTTTGGAGGGAGTTCATACCATTTGTCCTTGCCGACGACTCCACCGACTGCTCCTAATAATACAGAGTCGCTTGCTTTGGCAGTTGCTAATGCTTCATCTGTCAATGGAACACCATGTACATCTATGGATGCACCGCCCATTAATACCTCTGTATAGTTAAATGAATGTCCATAGACCTTTCCGACAGTATCGAGGACTTTCTGTGCCTCTCTGACTATCTCAGGACCTATTCCATCACCTGGTATTACTGCTACTTTAAATTCCATCCTGTTTCCCTCTTTCCTTTTTAGCTTTATAAGATACTATATTATATTATTTTCAAATTTATTTCAACCAAAAATTAATATAAATAGCTCTTTTGTTAGAAATGATGTAAACTTGGGCATTCTTTGACAATAATTGTATGTCAGTATATCAAATTTTGTCAATTTTATTTTATGTAAATAATCTATAAAGCATTTATTTTTTCCATATTCTTACTTATCTGACATTGCCAAAAAAAGAAAGTACTTCGCTAAATATTAACGTCATACTTTCTTTTATGTAAATTAATAATTATTCAAAATCTTTGCCTGTAATTAATGCAAAAGCTTCCTTATACTTATCTACTGACTTTGCAACAACCTCATCCGGAAGATGATAATCACTGTCAGGATTCTGCTTTAACCAGTCTCTAACATACTGTTTATCAAATGAAGGCTGACCCTGTCCCGGCTTGTATCCATCAAGTGGCCAGAATCTTGAACTGTCTGGTGTAAGCATTTCATCACCAAGAACAACCTCACCATTTTCATTAAGACCGAATTCAAACTTTGTATCAGCAATAATAATACCCTTGCTAAGTGCATATTCTGCACATTTCTTATATAAGCCAATTGTGCAGTCCATTATCTGCTTAGCATAATCAGCGCCCTTACCCGGATAAATCTTCTCAAGAATTTCAACACTTTCTTCAAATGTGATATGCTCATCATGGTCACCAAGGTCTGCCTTAGTTGTTGGTGTGTAGATTGGTTCAGGTAATTTATCTGATTCCTGCAATCCTTCCGGAAGCTTAATTCCGCAAACCGTTCCATTCTCCTTGTAGCTTTCCCATCCACTTCCTGTGATATATCCTCTAACGATACACTCTATTGGAAGCATTTCAAGCTTCTTACACATCATACTGTTGCCATCAAATCTTTCACTTTGGAAAAATTCAGGCATATCCTTAACATCTACAGAAATCATGTGATTAGGGACAATATCCTTTGTAAAGTCAAACCAGAACTTAGACATCTGAGTTAAAATTGCACCTTTTTTGTGAACAATATTCTTAAGGATAACATCAAATGCTGATATTCTATCTGTTGCTACAATAATAAGGCTCTCCCCATTATCATATACTTCTCTAACTTTTCCTTCTTTGATTGGTTTAAATTCTTTCATCTTATTCTCCTCTTAATTACTGCTCAAGACCATCAGCAGCCTTTTCAATCTCAACAACAGCAGCTTTCTGCATTGGTATTCTACAATTCTTGTTATTTCCAAATTCAACAATAATTGTATCATCATTAATATCAATAACAACGCCATAGAATCCGCTTGTAGTCAAAACACTGTCTCCAACTTCCATTGAATCAAGTAATGAAGTCTGTTTTGCCTGCTGTTTCTTCTGTGGTCTGATGAGCAGAAAGTACATAAATCCACCAAATACAACAACATACATAATGATAACACCTATCATCTGTCCTGTTGACTGGTCTCCTGCTGCTAACATAGCTAATAAATTCATAAAAATTCCTCCTGGTGATATATTAGTTTACGGCATTGAATCCGTCTAACTTAGCTTTCTTATACTCGGCATACCTATGTTCTTCAATGGCCTGTCGAATTTCCTCCATCATTGTATTATAAAAATACAAATTATGCAATACACATAATCTCATACCAAGCATTTCTTTCGCCTTTAGCAAATGTCTTATATACCCTCTGCTGTACGACTTACATGCCGGACACTGGCAGCCCTCCTCAATCGGTCTGTCATCTGTCTCATACTTGGCATTAAATAAATTGATTTTTCCCTGATTGGTATATAAATGTCCATGTCTTCCATTTCTGCTTGGATAAACACAGTCAAAGAAATCCACTCCCCTATCAACTGCCTCAAGTATATTGGCAGGTGTACCAACGCCCATAAGATATGTAGGCTTCGCCTGTGGAAGATAAGGGACTACAGATTCTATTATTCTGTACATTTCCCCATGTGATTCTCCAACTGCAAGTCCACCAATTGCATATCCCGGTAAATCGAATTCAGAAATAATCTTTGCATGCTCTATTCTTACATCATCAAAAGTACCACCCTGATTAATTCCAAATAAAAGCTGATCCTTATTAATCGTATCTTCAAGGGAATTAAGTCGTGCCATTTCTGTCTTACATCTCTCTAACCATCTTGTGGTTCTTGCAACGGAATTCTCAATATATGCTCTGTCTGCTTTAGAAGGAGCACATTCATCAAACGCCATGGCAATTGTAGATGCCAAATTAGACTGAATCTGCATACTCTGTTCCGGACCCATAAAAATCTTTCGTCCATCTATATGTGAATTAAAGTACACACCTTCTTCTTTTATCTTTCTAAGTCCTGCAAGTGAAAATACCTGAAATCCACCTGAATCTGTCAAAATAGGCTTATCCCAATTCATAAACTTGTGAAGTCCACCCATTTTTCTGACCACATCATCACCTGGTCTTACGTGTAAATGATATGTATTAGACAATTCCACCTGTGTCTTAATCTGCTGTAAATCAGTTGTAGCAACTGCACCCTTGATGGCCGCTGCCGTACCAACATTCATAAATACAGGTGTCTGAATTGTACCATGCAATGTTTTAAATTCACCACGCTTGGCCATACCATCTGTGGTAATTAAATTATATCTATTACTCATTGCTTCCTCCACTATTCACTAAATTAATAGCGTTACATATTCTCTCATACACTTTAGTTATTTTGCTAAAATAAGAATCAAGATTACCGTACTCTCTCTTTCTCAAATCATCAACCATGCTTTGAAGATATCTTTTTAGCTCGTGCATTTCCAAAGACGCAGCCACACCTTTAAGTGCGTGGGCATAGGCAAGTGCATTATCATAATCCCCAATTTGCAAAGCCTTACTTAGCATCTCATAATTAGAATCCTCCAGGAACTTATTCATGACTATCATAAACATTTCCTCATTATTTAAAAGATTCATAAATAACTCATGTGTATCCACACCAGCCTCATCTAATATTTCGTTAAACAATTCTCTCACTCCCATATGCATAGAATAGAACAATTATATATTCTTTTACTTATTTTATCAAGTAAATAGTTTATAAATTTCATTTACATCTACAGCAAAAAATGATATATTTATCCACAAAGTAAACAAGAATGTGAGGTAATATATTAGTATGTCAGGTTCAACATTTGGTAATATGTTTAAGATAACCACCTGGGGAGAGTCACACGGAAAAGGTATTGGCGTTGTAGTTGATGGATGCCCTGCCGGTCTTTCATTATGTGAGGAAGATATTCAAAAATTTTTAAACCGCAGAAAGCCAGGTCAATCAGAGTATTCAACACAGCGAAAAGAGGATGATTCTGTTTCAATTTTGTCAGGTGTATTTGAAGGCAAAACAACCGGGACACCAATTTCACTTGTAGTATTTAATCAGACACAGCGTTCCTCTGATTATTCAGATATTGCCAGCTATTACAGACCAGGTCATGCTGATTACACATTTGATGCAAAATATGGTTTCAGAGATTACAGAGGTGGCGGACGTTCTTCAGGCCGCGAAACCATTGGTCGTGTTGCAGCAGGTGCCATAGCATCCAAAATACTCTCTGAGCTTGGAATAGATATTTGTACTTATTCAAAAGCTATCGGTGGAATTAGTATCGATTATAATCAATTTGATGAAAAATACATTTACGAAAACCCATTATTTATGCCAGACCGACATGCAGTGGAAAAGATTCTTCCATTGTTGGATGAGAAGCGTGAAGAAGGTAATTCTGTTGGCGGCATTATTGAATGTGTCGTGCATAATATGAAGGCTGGTGTCGGCGAGCCAGTATTTGACAAGCTTGATGCTTCCTTAGCTAAAGCTATCATGTCCATCGGTGCTGTTAAAGCAGTTGAAATAGGCGATGGTGTTGATGCTGCTTCTGCATTTGGAACAACTAATAATGATGTATTCCATTATACAGATGAATGTGAGCTTGTGAAGCTTACAAACCATGCCGGAGGAATTCTCGGAGGAATCAGCGATGGTTCGGACATTATCCTGCGCGCCAGTATAAAGCCAACTCCTTCTATATATAGTACACAGCATACCGTTAATAACTCCGGTGAAAATATTGACATAAATATTAAGGGACGTCATGATCCGATAATCGTTCCACGTGCAGTAGTCGTAGTTGAAGCGATGACCGCAATAACATTATTAGATTTATTATTAGAATCCATGACTTCTAATATGGATAACATCAGGAAGTTTTTCTCTTAGGCTTTACTATTCTTTCAAACAATAGTCCTGCACCGAACCAGGCCGGTGCATAGTCAAGTCTAATCAGACCATTTATATTATATTTGCATTTACTGTAATCCCACGGGCAGATACCTTTATTTTTGAGGAATCTGCCCGTCGTATATTCAACTGTAAAAATAGCTGCCGTATATATTACCCCTCTAAACATCGCACTCTTTTTTCTCATCATTATACAGGCAGGCTTTATCATTGAAGCCATTCCATATATGGGGAACATAAGTATTGATGTCTGCCCAATCAGCTTTTTATTTCTCCTGCCTGAGCAAAGTGCAGTCCACACTATTTCCATACACACTCCCATAATTCCGCATCTAAAAAAATTACTACCCAACTCAGTCATCTCCATGTCTGTTTTGGATAGTATTTCCCATGTAAATATTATTTATTCAAAATTGCTTCAGTCATAACAACTGCACGCTTATTTTCTTTCACATCATGAACTCTCACAAATGCCATTCCCTTCATAACACCCATCACAGTTGTTACTATTGTTCCCTCAACTCTTTCGTCTGATGGAAGGTCAAGTGCTATACCAATCATTGATTTTCTAGATGTTCCAAGCAGCACCGGATAGCCTAATTCCTTAAGTCTTTCTACATGATTCATAACTTCAAGATTATCCTCAAATGTCTTTGCAAATCCTATACCCGGATCCGTTATAATTTTATCCTTAGCTACGCCTGCGTCAAGTGCCAAATCTATGCTCTCCTGTATATCCTTTAGCACATCTTCCATCAGATTGCCATATGGATTATTTTCCAGGTCTCTGTTATGCATTATGCAGCATGCAACATTTGTATCAGCTATAACTCCTGCCATATCTTTATCATACTTAAGTCCCCAAATATCATTAACAAGATCAGCTCCGGCTTTTACGGCAGCCAAAGCAACACGACTCTTATAAGTATCAATTGACACCGGAATATCAAATCGTTCTTTTATAGCTCGAAGCACCGGAGTTACTCTCATTATTTCTTCATCATCTGTTATTTTTGTATAACCTTGTCTTGTTGACTCGCCACCAACATCAATAATATCAGCTCCGGCAGCTATCATTTCTTCCACATGCTTCATAGCCTTATCAATCTGATTATAGTTTCCGCCATCAGAAAAAGAATCCGGGGTAACATTAAGTATGCCCATAATGTACGTCCTGTTTTCTACATCAAATTCTTTATTACCAATTCTCATTTTTTCGTGCCTCCCACTATGTTTTTGATTTCTCCCAAATACGATAATGACCCAAATGCAATTACCATACCTTTTATTTTTTTTGCGTATTTAAATGCCAGCTTAACTGCCTCCTCATATTTGTCAATATATTCAACACTGCCATTATAACCTGAAACCAGCTTCTCCAGCTGTTTTCCATCCATTGCACGTGGATTATCCGGTGTGATAGTGATTATTTTTTCTGCATATGGAGCCGTAATTGACGCTACCCTGTCACAAGCCTTGTCTGCAAGCATACCAAAAATAAATACCTTAGGTATATCACTAAAATACTCATCAAGCGTCTGAATAAATCTAACTGCCGCATCCTCATTATGAGCACCATCAATATACATTACAGGCTTTACATTTATTTTCTCAAACCTTCCGTTCCAAGCTGCGTTATTAATTCCATCATAAATATTTCTTTCTGATATGTTAAACGATGATATACCTATAACATGTGCTGCTTCAATTGCTGTGATGGCATTATCTATCTGGTAAGCACCAAGCATTTTCGTGTCATATCTTTGTAAATCATATGAAAATGAAGATTTACCCTCAGTATAAATAATATCCTCAGCCTTACATGTTAAGAACAAATCACTTTCTGTATGTGCGCAGGCCTCTTTTATGGCATCAACTGCCTGCGGCGCCTGATTAAGCATTATTACCTTAGAATTCTTCATGATAATACCTGCTTTTTGTGATGCTATCTTTGAAATAGTATCACCTAGAATCTGTGTATGGTCAAGACTTATACTTGTTATAACGCACGCCACAGGTGATTGTATTACATTTGTGGCATCCTCTTTTCCACCAAGTCCTGTTTCAATTACAGCCACATCACAGCCATTAGTATAAAAATACAAATAGGCTGCTGCCGTTTCAACCTCAAATGCTGTAGGCTGCACATTGCCATCCGCCACCATCTCATCTGCGCATTTCTTAACTTTCGTCATTATATCTGCAAAATCATTTTTCGAGATATTGATTCCATTAATCTGCATTCTTTCTAAATATTCAAAAACCGCAGGCGATATATATCTTCCCACCTTATATCCCGCTTCCATTAAAATAGAAGATAAATATGCAATCACAGAACCTTTTCCATTTGTACCGGCAACATGAACTATTTTTATCTTATCCTGTGGATTCCCAAGACGTTTCATAAGTTCACGTATATTTTCAAGACCGAGCACACTGCCAAACTGCATAGTGTATCCGATGTAATTCATTGTTTCTTCAAAATTCATTGTATTATTCGCTTTCTGCCACTCCAACCTTTGTCCAGTATGAATCATACAAAGCGTCTCCCTCGCTTCCCAGATAATTATATACCTCGCATCTTGACAAAACGCTTTCATCAGGAAATGCTATCTGGCTGTTTCTAATATCATCATCTTCAATCAAGGCTCTTGCTGCTTCATTCGGTGTTGAATATGTTATATAATCAAAATTCTTTAATGCCACTTCCGGATCACACATATAATTAATCCAAGCCTCTGCGGCTTCCTTATTCTCGGAATTCTCTGGAATTACCCATCCGTCAATCCACACATTTGAGCCCTCATCAGGAACTACATAATCAAGATCCGGATTCTCTCTCTGCATATAAATTGCCTCACCTGAATAAATAACACCCAGAGCCGCTGAATTTTTTATCATCTTATCTCTTACCTGGTCAATTACATATGCCTGAACAAGAGGTTTCTGTGAAATTAACAGCTTTGTGGCCTCTTGAAGTTCATTTTCATCTAAAGTATTAATTGAATATCCCAGATAACTAAGAGCCACACAATATGCGTCTCGCACACTTGACTGCATAAGAATATTTCCTTTGTATTTTTCATCAAAAAGGATTGACCAGCTGTTCACCGGTTCATCTACCATTTTCCTGTTGTACATAATCCCAACTGTTCCCCAGCAATAAGGCACACAATACTTATTATCCGGGTCAAACCCTGTTGTACTCTCCATATACTGACTGCCTATATTGCTAATATTCGGAATATTACTGTAATCAAGCTCAGCAAGCAAATCATTTTCAATCATTTTCTGAACCATATAGTCAGATGGACATATTACATCATATTCTCTTGCACCCGTTGCAACTATAGTATACATCTCCTCATTTGTCTCAAATTCTTCATAATGAACAGTAATTCCTGTCTCCTTCTCGAATTCTGTTATGACATCCGGATCGATATATTCACCCCAGTTATATACATAAAGGTTATTTGAGCCTTTGCTGCTTCCATCAAACACAAAATAAGCAATGCTCACGACGATTAATACAATTGCACAGCCTGCGGCAACTACCTGCTTAACCTTCGCAACAACTGTATATGAGGATTTCATCTTGTCAGATGGAGCCTTGTTTACCAACAGAATAAGTACAAATACTGTCACAAACAGTAATGTTGACAATGCATACATTTCCGGCTTGATACCTTTTCTAACCTCTGTATATATCTTAGTAGACAACGTATCAAAGCCTGAACCTCTGGTAAAATGCGTAATAATAAAATCATCAAGAGACATTGTAAATGATAACAAAAAGCCTGATAAAATACCCGGCATTATTTCAGGAAATGTAACCTTCATGAATGCCTGTCTGTTATTGGCACCAAGATCAAGAGCTGCCTCATACATATTATTATCAATCTGATGCACCTTTGGCATTACGCTCAATACCACACATGGAATACAAAATGTCACATGTGCAATAAGTACTGTTGAAAAGCTTAAAGAAAGACCTATTCCCACAAACAACAGCATAAATGCAAGACCTGTAACTATTTCTGCATTGAGCATTGGAATATTCGTAATGCTCATAATAATTGATTTTGGGTACTTCTTCATTTTGTTGACAGTGAGACATGCCAGTGTTCCAAGAATTGTGGCAATTACAGCTGCAAGCACCGCCAAAAAAATAGTTGTTTTTAGTGCATTTAATATACTTTCATTTTCAAATAACTGCTTATACCATTTTAATGTAAATCCGCCCCATTTTCCAAGTATCTTAGAATTATTGAATGAAGCTACGATTAATACCCCAATAGGAAGATACAGAAACAATACTATCAGAGCAAGATATATCTTTTTTGCACAGTTTTTCATTATAGCATATTTCCTCCTTCGCTCTTATCATACTTAGCCGTAAATAACATATTCAACACTATGAATATCATAAGAATCAGTGATAGTCCTGCACCCATATTCAGGTTATCCGCCTTCACCTTATTCTCAATAATATTACCTATAAGAAGAAGCTTTCCACCGCCTAAAATATCAGATATTACGAAGGTTGTAAGTGCCGGTACAAATACCATTATTATTCCACTTGCAATACCCGGAAAGCTCAGTGGCAGTATTATTTTTACAAGAGCCTGAAAGTAATTAGCACCTAAATCTCTTGCGGCATTCACTGTATTATCATCTATCTTTATCAGAACGTTATAAATAGGAAGAACCATAAACGGAAGAAAATCATATACCATTCCAAGAACAATTGCCGAAGGTGTATTAATTATATTAAACGCCGGCAAATGTAGTATTCTCAGGAGATTGTCCAGCACTCCATTGATATCGAGTATAGCCTGCCAGGCATATGTTCTTAAAAGAAAATTCATCCACATTGGTAAAATAAAGATAAATACAATAAAGCCTTTCTGACTTACTCTCATAGTCCTAAGTATCAAAGCAAGCGGATATGCTAACAATAAGCATACAAGCGTACTTATTACTGCAAGCTCTATTGATAAAAGTAATGCTTTATAGTACATAGGCTGTGTAATTGCTGAAACGTTCTTTAGTGTAAAGCTGCCATCTGCATTCGTAAATCCATAATATCCAATAAACAATAGTGGAATAATTATGAATGCTGCAATCCATACAAGATAAGGTCCCGACATAAGTGTATTCTTTAGTTTTTTACTCATCTAACACCACTGCCTCCTCATCTTCTGATACAGGCTTGTGCATTATCTGAATGTTAAACGGATCAACATCAATGCCAACCTCAGTTCCCACTGCTACAAGCTTTGTGCTTTGCACAAGCCATTCAAATCCATTCGCCATAACTTCCATTTCATAATGAACGCCTTTGAATATTAAGTGTGTAACCTTTCCCTTAATTATTCCTTTGTCCGGTTCAACCAGATTGACATCCTCGGGTCTTATTACAACATCAACAGGCTTATTCTTACCAAATCCGGTATCGACACATTTGAATTTGGTGCCGAGTATCTCTACCACCTTGTCTTCTATCATTGTTGCAGGGATGATGTTGCTGTCTCCAATGAAATCCGCTACAAATGCATTCTCCGGTTCATTATATATATCTTCAGGTGTACCAATCTGCTGTATATAGCCCTGATTCATAACTACAATTGTGTCTGACATTGTAAGTGCTTCTTCCTGGTCATGGGTTACATATATAAATGTAATTCCAAGCTCATTCTTAAGTCTTATAAGCTCATACTGCATGTCCTGTCTAAGTTTAAGATCAAGTGCTCCAAGTGGCTCATCAAGTAAAAGAACCTTTGGCTCATTTACAATTGCTCTTGCAATTGCAATTCTCTGCTGCTGCCCGCCACTTAGGGAATCGGCCATTCTGTTCTCATATCCATCAAGGTTTACAAGCTTAAGTGCATACTTAATCTTATCATCTATATAGCTCTTACTTTTTTTCTTTATTTTTAATCCAAATGCAATATTTTCTGCAATTGTCATATGCGTGAATAGTGCATATTTCTGGAAAACCGTATTCAAATGTCTCTTATTAGGTGGCAGCTTTGTGATATCCTGTCCATCAAATATTATTTTACCACTATCAGGATTTTCAAATCCTCCAATAATTCTAAGTGTTGTAGTCTTACCACAGCCACTTGGACCAAGCAATGTTAAGAATTCATTTTCCCTTACATACAGGTTAAGTTCATCAAGAACAACATGCTTGTCATATGCCTTCGTAATATTTACCAAATCAATTAATTTATCATTGTTCATTATAGTATTTCCTTTCGTAGTGTAATGTAAAATATCATAGGCTATATCATCCTAACATTATTATAACTAGCAGTGATTATATCATATTTTCATTTTACATAAATACATATTATGAATTTTTTTTCACTTTTTTTCAAAAAACTATTGATAAAATGCATAGTTTGTCTATATAATGGCTATTAATGGTTTTTTATTAAAAGGATTATGGAGGATTTATTAATGATTAAAGTAGTTAAGTTCGGTGGCAGTTCACTTGCAAGCGCTGAACAGTTCAAAAAAGTGGCTGATATTATTCATGCCGAAGACTCTAGAAGATACATTGTACCTTCTGCACCTGGTAAGAGAAACTCAGCAGACACAAAGGTTACAGATATGTTATATGCCTGCTATGGTGCAGCAGCTAAGGGAAAAGAATACAAATCACTTCTTCGCGCTATTAAGGATAGATATTACGAAATAATCAAAACACTTGGTCTTGATTTATCTCTTGAAAAAGAGTTCGACATTATTGAAGCTTGTTTCGTTGGTAAAGCAGGACGTGATTACGCTGCATCACGTGGCGAATATCTCAATGGTAAAGTTCTTGCCAATTATTTAGGCTATGAATTTGTTGATGCTGCTGAAGTTATATTCTTTGATGATAATGGTGCATTTGATGCAGATAAGACAAATGAACTTCTTTCAGAGAGATTAAACACAATTGAAAAGGCTGTTATTCCTGGCTTCTACGGTTCAATGCCTAATGATACAATCAAAACATTTTCACGTGGTGGTTCAGACGTTACAGGCTCAATTGTTGCTAAAGCAGTTAAGGCTGACCTATACGAAAACTGGACTGATGTATCAGGATTTCTTATTGCTGATCCAAGAATTATTGACAGTCCTAAGGTTATTAATACAATCACATACAAAGAGCTTCGTGAGCTTTCATATATGGGTGCTACAGTTCTCCACGAAGATGCTATCTTCCCAGTTAGAAAAGAAGGTATTCCAATCAATATCAAGAATACTAACAAGCCGGAAGATCCTGGCACATTAATTGTTGAGAGTACATCTAAGAAGCCTGAATATACTATCACAGGTATTGCAGGTAAACGTGGTTTCACAGCCGTAAGTGTTGAAAAGGATATGATGAACTCTGAACTTGGTTTCTGTAGACGAGTTCTTGAAGAATTTGAAAAGAATGGTATCTCAATCGAGCATATGCCTTCCGGAATTGATACTATGACAGTATTTGTTCATCAGGCTGAGTTCGGTGAGAAGGAACAGGAAGTTCTTGCCGGAATTCATAGAAATACTAAGCCAGATTCAATTGATATCGAATCTGACATTGCTCTTATTGCAATTGTTGGACGTGGCATGAAGTCTCAGAGAGGTACTGCCGGCAGAATTTTCTCCGCACTTGCTCATGCACATGTTAATGTCAAGATGATTGACCAGGGCTCAAGTGAGTTAAATATTATCGTTGGTGTCGAAGATAGTGACTTTGATAAAGCACTCAAAGCAATCTATGATATCTTCGTAACAACTCAGTTATAATCAATATAATTCGAGGCGTTCACAAATGTGAGCGCCTCTTTTTTGTTTTATAAAAAGTTGTATTACTATTTAGTTTTTACTCTCTTATATCCAGTGTAGCTTCCATACACTCTCTTTCCATCAATAATAACATAGGCTCTTATTTTAACATAATAATTTCTTTTGTTTTTCAATGACTTCAGTAGTCTTGATGAATATTTTGATGATACGCGCACAGTTTTCGTTGTCTTGGATGAAAATTTCGAGCTTGTTGAATACTTAATTTCATATCCACTACATGCTGTTTTTTTCCATTTAACTGTAAGCCTGTTATTTCCTGAAACCAGCTTAAGGGAAGAAACCTTTGCCGGCTTTGTCCTGCCAGAAGTAGCTGCTGCAGAGGACAAATAAGTTTTTCCATTGAGATTTATGTATGAGTAAACTCTGAAATAGTGTTTACTTCCGGTTGCAAGCTTTGTTATTGTACAACTGTTAGCCGTTGTAGTTCTATATAGAACATACCTTTTAAGCTTACTGTCATACCTATATACCTTATATCCATTTACTGATGCTACCCTGTTCCATGTAATATTGATTCTGTCCGTTCCATATGACGATACCTTTAGATTCTTAACCTTTGATGGTGCAGCTATTATAGTGTAATACAAGGTTAGCTTTCCCTGATATCTGCCAATTCCTGTAATTGTAACTGAAGCTTTACCAATCTTAACATTGTCAGCATATGATACGGTATAATCTGTGCCTTTTTTCAACGTAGTCTTTCCGTCCTTCATGGTTATGCCCGGTGTTATTACTTTTCCGGTATAAACATTCTTAAGACTGCTTATTGATGATGAGCATTTATGTATTTCTTTCTTGCTAATAACGTGAACTACGACTGTAATAATGCTTGATTCGTATGTGTCATCCGGCAATGCTATTACAGTTAACTTCGCATCTCCTTCACCCTTAATTGTGACTTTTCCAAGAGAATTTATTGTTGCAATATCCGGCGTCTGCGATGAAAATGCAAATTGATATTTATTGCTGTTTGGTGCTGAAAGCTGTAGTACAAATTCTCCAGCATCAGTATATTTCGTATATGTTCTTGGTCCAGTTATGGTCTGTGTTCTCTTGGTTGTAACAGGGGCTGGCTCAGATAATTCACCTGACATCGGTACTCCGCTTGCAGGCTTATACACCGCCTTTACTTTATAGTAATACGTTGTGGCCTCCTGCAAATTACTATCTACATAGTAATAGCTTTCTAATCCATCATCTGTAACACCTGTATATACATCTGCTGATGTTCCTGCGAGACTGTATTCTCCATCCGGTGTATTAGAAATATACACTTGATATTCTGTAGCTCCGATAACCTTGTTCCAAATTATTCCGGCTTTCGATGCCGAGTCAGTAGATGCCTTCACATTCTGTGGCACATTTAGCTTTATTGAATAATACTTATTGACTACACCAGTGTATATACCCTTTCCTGTTACCTTTGCAGTTGCTGTTCCAGGCAAATCATTTGCTATATACTGGACTGAATAATCCGTATCAAGTATTAATTCATTATCTCCATAGCTTACAGTGACCTCCGGAGTTAATTCTTCTCCCTCAAAATATGCATTTTCATAGTCTAATGTTATCTGTGCATCTTCAAGTGTCTTCTTTGTAATAATTACCGACACTGTCACCTCTGCTGTATCATACTGATCATCTGAAAACGCTTTAATCGTAATTGTTGCTGTGCCTTCCCCAACAATTGTTACATTTCCTGCGCTGTCTACTGTAACTACATCCTGGTCATCAGATATATATGTACACTTGACAGCGTTGCTGTTAGGTGCAACAGCATTTAAATTAAAATTATCATCATCATAATATTTTCTAAATTCTGCACTTACATTTATCTGCTGTAATTTCTTAGTTTTTAAAGATAATACATCTGTAAATTCACCCTTAATAGTCTGAGCTTGCGTATTTTTTACAGCCTTTATCTTATAACAGTATTTCGTGTCTGCTGTTAAGCCACTATCTGTATATGATATTGCTGACGTCTTCGATAAATACGAAAACTCAGTTCCATCTGTACTTCTATATATCTCATATTCATCTGCGTCCGGCACTGCCTTCCACTTTAAATCTATTTTATTCGCATATATCTTGTCAGCTGCAAAATCGACTGCTTTGTCTATATTTACAGAGTACTGCTTTGATGCATTTCCAAGGTAGCATCCGGCTCCTGTAATTGTTACAGTGGCGTTATCAACACCAACCTCTTCATTATTACTGCAGATAACTGTATAATCATCATTTACCGTCAATTCATGATTATCATAGGTTACACTTATACCAGCTATTGCTGCTGTTCCTGTAAATACAGGTGTCTTTGTGATTGTTATAGTTGTATTTGTGTTTGTTAGCGTTTCATTTTCCAAAGTATATTTAAGTCCACCATTTATAGCGGCTTTATAAGCTTCTGAATACTTATAACATTTAATATGTGTATCCCCGGATACTATATTTGTTCCAACTGTTGTAACCTGCTTTCCAAGAGGAATCTGTGACAGGCTTGTACCATCAAATGCATTATTGCCAACTGATGTACATGTTGTTGGAATGGATAATGATGTAAGTGATGAGCAATTATAAAAAGCATACCCCCCAATACTCTGCACAGTATTTGGTATAGTAACACTGGTCAGGCTGTCACACCCGCTAAATTCATTGGCCGGAATAGTAAGTATCCCTGCCTGTAAATTAACTGTGGTAACATCCTTTGCAAAATTTCCAACACATCTTTGAAGTCCATAGGCATTTGGCGTAATCTCTGTTATTGATGTATTATTAAATGCCTCATCTCCTACATACTCCAATGAATCGGACATAATAAGCGGATACTGCATTGAATAGTCATTATAAAATGCCTGTGCTCCAATACTTGAAACACTGTCAGGTATTGCTACATTAATATTAGGACAATTCATAAACGCATTGTCACCAATAGAATCCAGCCCATCCGGGAGAGACTCCATGGTAATATTATCATTATAAAAAGCCCCATCTCCTATGGACTCCAGACTGCTTGGCAATGTTATGGTTTCAAGAGCTGAACAATTTCTGAATGCTCCATCGCCAATGATTATGCAATCATCGCTTATACTAATACTGGCAAGACTTAAGCAGCCTTCAAAGGATGATGCACCCACACTCTCTGCTGTATCAAAATATGCATACATTAAGCTGCTGCAATTCATAAAAGCACCATCGCCAATTGACGTAACTGAAGGTGCTGTTACACCTGTTATATCGTTAGCTGCTGCAAATGCATTTCCACCAATTTCTGTAATGGTATAAGAAGTACCTTCATATTCAACACTATCAGGAATACTAATATCCGAACCTTCCTGATTCTTATCGGCATAATATCCTGTTAGAGTAGCAGTATAATCATCATTAAGTGAAAATCCATATGGCATATCATCCGGTATGTACACAGTTTCCGCCATAACATAATTGGTACTTGGAACATACATCATTTCCAGAGCCATAAACAGTGCTAATATTAATGCCAAAACTCGATATTTTTTCATGTGTTTACTCCTCCTAAACTAAAGAGAGCCCCTTGGGACTCTCTAAGTGTACTTATTAGTAAATAGGATACTTATCTGTAAGACTCTTAACTAAGCTCATAGCCTCAGCCTTATTCTTCTCAACGTCCTTTACAAGAAGTGCAATTGCCTGAGCAATGACATCCATATCTGCTTCTACCATTCCTCTTGAAGTAACAGCAGGTGTTCCAAGTCTGATACCACTTGTTATAAATGGTGACTGTGGATCATTAGGAATTGTATTCTTATTACATGTAATATTAGCTGCATCTAATAATTTCTCACATTCCTTACCTGTTACATTCATGCTTCTAAGGTCAACAAGCATCAAATGGTTATCTGTACCGCCAGAAACGATATCAAAGCCTCTGCTCATAAGTCCCTTGGCAAGTGCCTGTGCATTATCCTTAACACCCTGCATATATACCTTAAAGCTGTCATCAAGGGCTTCCTTGAGGCAAACTGCCTTGCCTGCGATAACATGCATAAGTGGTCCACCCTGAATGCCTGGGAATACAGCCTTATTAAAGTTAATCTCTTTGGCAAATTCTGCGCTCCTGCAAAGAATCATTCCGCCTCTTGGTCCTCTAAGTGTCTTATGTGTTGTTGTTGTAACAACATCTGCATAAGGAATAGGGCTCATATGAAGTCCTGCAGCTACAAGTCCGGCAATATGTGCCATATCTACCATAAGGTATGCACCAACTTCATCTGCCACTTCTCTAAATTTCTTAAAATCAATCTCTCTTGCATATGCACTTGCACCAGCTATAATAAGCTTTGGCTTAGCCTCTAATGCTATATTTCTAAGTTCATCATAATCGATAAATCCCTCATCATTAACTCCATAAGGAACGATATTAAAATATGCTCCTGACATGTTAACAGGTGAACCATGGGTAAGATGACCGCCATGAGCAAGGTTCATACCCATTACTGTATCTCCCGGCTTAAGCATTGCAAAAAATACTGCCATATTGGCCTGTGCACCTGAATGTGGTTGAACATTAGCATATTCGCAGTTAAATAACTTCTTAGCTCTCTCTATTGCTAAAGTCTCAACAACATCTACATATTCACATCCACCATAGTATCTTCTTCCGGGATATCCTTCAGCATACTTATTAGTTAAATGGCTTCCCATAGCTGCCATAACTGCCTTACTTACAATATTCTCTGATGCAATGAGCTCTATATGATCTCTTTGTCTGTCAAGTTCCTGTGTCATAGCCTGTGCTACTTCAGGGTCACTATTCTGTACTTCTTCAAATGAAAACATAATGTACCTCCAATTTTTTTAATAGTTTAAATTTAACACATTTAGCAAAGATTGTCTATATTATAGGACGTAATTTCCTCAATTAAGAAATGCACCTCTTTCGAAGTGCATTTCATCTCGTATGTTAATTATTTAATCCCTGTTATTTATCTTGTTAATTTAAAGTTCCAGCAGTAATCTGCCTGTGCCTTAAATGTAGTTCCACCAACCTTCTTGTTAGCAACTACATATACATAATATTTCTTATTCTTAGCAAGTTTCTTTGATCCAATCTTGCTTACAGTAGCTGATGTACCTTTTACTGTAGCTACTTTCTTATATCCACTTGTTCTCTTTGTAGACATATAAACTGTATAGCTTGTTGCTCCGGATACAGACTGCCATTTAATCTTAGCCTGCTTATTTGAGCCAACCTGTTTCATTGAAGTTACATCTGGCTGATGTGCAACGTACTTATAGCTAGACCATGCACCATACACATTCTTACCATTAATTACTGAATATCCTCTAACCTTAATCTTATAGAAAGCTCTGGCTTTAACTTTTTCAAGTTCTAAATATCTTGATGATGATGATGTGTCAGAAGATACTTTCTTTCCCTTTGAAGTATATGCAACTGCCTGATATCCATCCATATGATCATAATCTGGCAATGTTATAGATATCTTTGAGAGTGAATCCCAATAATAATCAACGTCAATTTTGCTTGTGCTTACTTTGTTTGGCTGGAATTTTAAGTTGTAATTGCTAAGTCTGCCTGTTGAAGAATATTCCTTATTCCATGTAGTAAAGCTTCCAACCTTCTTGTATGGATATACAACAAGATTATGCTCTCTTGCACTGCTTAAGTTCTTGATTGTTGCTGAATTGGTTGTAACTGTAGCAACACGCTTCTTAGATGAACCTACTTCATCATAAACAAAATATCCTGTTGCTCCTGCTGACTTGTTCCATGTTAACTTAACACTTGAAGTAGTTGCACCAATCTGCTTAACTCCCAATACCTCAGTAGGTTTTGTACATACAGCTAATGTTGCTGATGACTTATCTGCATCTAAACGACTGCTATAATCATATGTAAATGCCTTAACCTGCACATAATATGTAGCACCTGGTGTCAATGAATAGAATCTGTAATCTGCTGATGATGTTCCATAATCAGATGTCTGCTTAACGAATGAACCGGCTGCACCTGTTGTGCTAAGATATACATCATATCTTACATTCGGAGTGATGTCTGCTGTCCAGCTGATATCAATTGTCTTCTCTTCTGATGCTGTCTGCTTAAGTCCTGTTACCTGTCCCGGCTTCTGTAATTCAGCGCCAAATGCTATCATAGACATTGAAACTAACGCTACAATTAGGACACTTAAGCTGAGCCATAATTTTTTCATTTTCATTATTATTTTTCTCCTAAATTTGATTAATAACATACATTTAAAATTTTAGCATTAATATTGGTAAATATCAAGATTTATTTTTGATTATTTATGTTGTATACTTTAATAATACATCAAAACAAAGGAGTTTATATCGAATTATGATACCAAAATATTTTTATGTATTGTATTTTGTAGTTATTAACATTTGTGGTTTCTCCAGTATGGGAATTGATAAGTCCAAGGCTAAGAGAGGTGCTTGGAGAATTAAGGAACGAACACTTTTCTTATTTGCAATACTTGGCGGAAGTATCGGTTCAATCGCAGGAATGCAGTTATTCAGACATAAAACAAAGCATACCTACTTTGTAATAGGTATGCCTGCTATATTAATTATTCAAATAATTATTCTTGTGTTTCTTCTTCTACATTAATGGCAATACTTAATTCTTCAAGCTGTTTGTCATCAACCACATTAGGTGCATCTGTCATAAGGCATGATGCATCTTTTACTTTAGGGAATGCTATGGTATCACGAATATTATCTTCTTTCGCCATATGCATAACAAGTCTGTCAAGTCCAAATGCAAGTCCTGCGTGTGGTGGAACACCATACTTAAATGCATTCAATAAGAATCCAAATCTTTCGTAAGCCTCATCTTTAGTAAATCCAAGTACCTCGAACATCTTCTCCTGAATATCATCCTGATGAATTCTCACGCTACCACCGCCAAGCTCTGTACCATTAAGTACGATATCATAAGCTTTAGCTCTTACCTTGCCCGGATCTGTATCAATATACTGAAGATCTTCTTCCATTGGCATTGTAAATGGATGATGCATTGCAACAAATCTTCCCTGCTCCTCTGAGTACTCTAATAATGGGAATTCTGTAACCCATAAGAAGTTAAATGTATCCTTATCAAGTAAATCAAGCTGCTTTGCAAGTTCACATCTAAGTGCACCAAGAACATCATATACAACCTTATTCTTATCAGCGGCAAACAATAATAAATCTCCCGGTTTTCCTTCCATTGCATCTACAAGTGCCGCAAGCTCTTCTTCTGTCATAAACTTTGCAAATGAAGACTTGTATGTGCCATCTTCATTAATTACAAGATATGCAAGGCCCTTTGCTCCATATCCCTTTGCAAATTCCACAAGAGCATCTATCTTCTTTCTTGGCATTGAACCCTGTCCTGATGCATTGATACCTCTTACTGAACCACCATTTTCAAGTGCTCTTGTAAACACACCAAATCCACAGTCCTTTACAACTTCTGAAACATCCTTAAGTGTCATTCCAAATCTTGTATCAGGCTTATCTGATCCATATGTGTCCATAGCTTCCTGCCATGTAATTCTTCTAAATGGTATCTGAATGTCTACGCCAAGAATATCCTTCCACAGCTTCTTAAGAAGTCTTTCATTAACTTCGATTACATCATCAACATCAACAAATGATAACTCCATATCTATCTGAGTGAATTCAGGCTGTCTGTCAGCTCTTAAGTCCTCATCTCTAAAGCACTTAGTTATCTGTAAATATCTATCATATCCAGAGCACATAAGTAACTGCTTAAATAACTGTGGTGACTGTGGAAGTGCATAAAATGTACCTGGATGAACACGGCTAGGTACAAGATAATCTCTTGCTCCCTCAGGTGCCATAAATGCTCTTACAAGTGTTGTTATATCACTTCTTACCTTAAGATTCTTCTGAAGTCTTGGCTTTCTAAGGTCAAGATATCTATACTTAAGTCTCAACTCATCCTTAGTATTGGCACCATCTTCAATTGGGAAAGGTGGTGTAAGAGCCTCTGACAATACTCTTATGTCAGAAACCATAATTTCTATATCTCCAGTCTTAAGTGCGTCGTTAACAGCTCCTCCACGCTTCTGAACTGTACCTACTGCTGCAATAACGAATTCACTTCTTAGGGATTCTGCCTTGGCAAATCCCTCCTCATGAACACAATTCTCATCAAATACGAGCTGTAATATTCCTGAACGATCTCTTAAGTCTATGAAAATAAGGCTTCCAAGATTTCTTCTCTTCTGAACCCAGCCCATAACTGTAACTGTTTCTCCGATATTTTTATTTGATACTTCTGTACATCTGTGACTTCTCTTAAGTCCTTTCATTGATTCAGCCATAATAACTTATCTCCTTTTTTACTAACTAATTCTATATTGTAGAATAATTGCAAAGATTTATCAAGTCTATTTTGTACCGATAAGCTTCTCCACATCATTATCATTAATAACACGCTGAAATGCAAGAAAAATATGCATATCAAAATTCTTTACTTCATCTATCATTAGCGATGTTGCTGCCTCTATAGAAAATGCTTTTCTGTAGCTTCTATCTGATATCAGTGCTCCAAACACATCACATACTCTCAGAATTCTCGAGCCAAGTGGAATACTTTCTCCAGACAAATTCTCCGGATAACCTGAGCCATCAAAATTCTCATGATGATACAAAACACTTTGCTGAATAAACTCAGAAAATCCTTTTTCTCTGGTAATATCATAGCTTAACTTAGAATGCATTCTAACATATTTCATCTGTTCAACCTGCATAGTCTCATCATCCTGACCATATAAAAATGCTGCAAGTCTTATTTTTCCAATATCATGCACCATTCCTGCAAGTGCAAGCTCATAGCATTTGTCCTCCGGCAATTCAAGTTCATTGGCCAGAGCATATGCAAGATTGCTTACACATATTCCATGTCTTATGGCATCATTAATAATTCTGTCAAATAAATCTTCTCCCATTAAGCCTGCCTCCAATCCCCAACAGCCTTCTTCTTTCTCTCAAGCATCTCATCAATACGGCTGATATACTCATCAACATCCTTAACATTTTCAACCCTTACTATCGTCTTTCCATCAGGATAAACTATTTTTGTAGAAGCACCTGCACCAATTGCTATTATCGGCTGCTTTTCTTCCATTATCAGAATGTTATAAATACCAGCTTTTCCATTAGATGCATATCCCACATTCTCCATATTTCCTGTCATATTTTTCTGTCTATACAAATAATATGGTTCAAGTCCCATTGCCTGTGCACTTTTTCTTGTAAGATTCATAATCTCCTCACTATTATTATATGTATATCTGTCGTACTCTTCTTTGAAAATATTAAGTCTTGCAGCTCTCTTAATAGCCAGTGAGTGAATTGTCACGCTATCCGGATGCATCTCTATTGTCTTATTCATAGTATCAGCAATATCTTCTATTGTTTCCTCTGGAAGTCCAACAATAAAATCCATATTGATATTATCAAATCCCAATTCTCTTGCCATATTAAATGCATCAACCACCTGAGTTACAGTGTGACGTCTTCCTATAATATCAAGTGTCTGCTGCTTCATTGTCTGTGGATTAATTGAAATTCTTGACACATTGTATTTCTTAAGAACTTCTAGTTTTTCCCTGGTAATGCTGTCTGGTCTTCCTGCCTCAACTGTAAACTCAAGGTTATAACTAAAGTCAAATTTTTCTCTAATTGTACTAAGTAATATATCAAGCATATCCGGCTCGAGGGTCGTTGGTGTACCGCCACCAATGTATATAGTATTCAAATGCTTATCTGAAAATTCCTTAGAAACAAAATCTATTTCCTTACACATAGCATCAATGTACGAGCGCACCTTCTGTCTGTACATTGATATTGGGTAAGAGGTAAACGAACAATACAGACATGTTGTTGGGCAAAATGGTATGCCAATATATATGCTGTATCCGTTCTTATAGTCTATTTTACTCAAAATATCCATCTCGTTTTTTGAAATAAGCAGACTAAGATCCGCCTTCTCATCTGAAATATAATATGTATTCTGCAAATATTCCTTCGCATCAGCCATATTCATCCCTGACTCTAACAATCTGCTTGTAATCTTAGTTGGTCTAATTCCTGATAAGGTTCCCCACGGAAGTGTCTTACCAGCCAAAGGTGAAAGAACATCATAAAGAGCTCTCTTTAATACATTTTTTGTATCTACGCGGTCTGAATAATCAGTTACAGCTTCCATAGTACTCAAAATATTATCCTTATGGTCACATACTGTTATCTTTATTATGTCATTCTTATTTCCACGCACTAAATAATAGAAGCTTACAATGAATCTCACCTGTTCACTGTATGCTTCTAAATCTATTGTCTGTCCCGGCATTATTGTCTTAAGCTGCTCTCCCGGATAAAAAGAACGTATAAGTGCCTGAATATCATATTCAAAATTGAATTCATTCTCAAATCTGATAAATATCATAATTATGCCTTTCATATCCTATGGTAGTCTCATCATTATGACCCGGATATACCATTGTATCTTCTGGTAATACAATCAATCTCTCTGTAATTGACCTCATTATGCTGCTCTGACTTCCTGTAGGGAAATCTGTTCGTCCATGAGAATTACAAAACAAAGTATCTCCACTAAATAAAACGCCCTCATTTTCAACATAATAACAGCAGCTGCCAATAGTATGTCCCGGTGTATGGAGCACTTTAAATGTTATTCCTGCTATTGTTATAACATCATTTTCCTGTAAATATTTATCTGCACTTAGGCTTATCTGCCTTCTGATTAATGATGCTAAATTGTCCTCTGATGCCATTAATTCCTTCTCAGCTTCCATGACATAAATTTCAATCCCGTATCTTTTTCTAAGTCCGTCTGCAGCTCCAATGTGGTCAAAATGTCCATGTGTGAGTAATATCGCCTGTGGCTTCACCTTATATTCTTCAATCTTGTTGACAATCATTTCTTCCTTGTCACCTGGATCAATCAATACTCCCTCAAGTGTATCCTGATCAAAAACTATGTACGTATTCGTACACATTATCCCAACTGTTACTCTGACAATTCTCATATCTTATCCATTTCTGCTATTAGCCTGTTGTTCTTTCAATATCAATTATACTTTCGACATTTCTCATCTTATCGATGAGTCTGTTTAATTCTTCAACACTTCCAATATCGAATCCCATTGTGATTGTAGCAATACCCTGCTTGCTGGTTCTCACATTCATATTAGTTACATCTATCTTACGCTCAGTTGTAATCTTTGATAAATCTGCAAGTATACCTGTTCTATTATTGGCATACAGCTTAATCTCTGCCGCATACTTGTTACCGTCGCTTCTCTCGCTGCCTGCCTGCCATTCTGCCTCAATTAGTCGTACTCTCTCAAGCTCAGGCAAACTCATTATGTTAATACAGTCTGTTCTGTGAATTGAAATTCCTCTTCCTCTTGTAACAAATCCTACAATTTCATCACCAGGTACAGGACTACAGCATTTAGAAAATCTAACTGCAACATCATCAATACCCTTTACAACTATTCCGCCGCTTGTCTTTTTGGCTTTGTTTTCCTTATTATCATTGACAAGGTCAAGCACCTCGGCGTCAGTTATTGTCTTCTTATTGTGCTTATCATATTCTTCAATCAGCTTATTAACGACCTGGCCTTCTTTGAGTCCGCCATGTCCAATAGCCGCAACTACTGAATCCCAATCTCTGAAACCATATTTAGTAAATACTCTTTCCATATATTCAGGCTTAGTTAAGTCCGATAATAACAGTCCTCTTGTCTTACAGTACTTGGTAATCAAATCCTTGCCCTTGGAAATATTATCTTCCTTAAGCTGAGACTTAAACCACTGATTAATCTTATTCTTTGCCTGTGTACTCTTAACAATCTTAAGCCAGTCACGACTTGGACCATTGGAATTCTGAGATGTAATTACCTCAATTCTATCACCATTTTGAATCTTATAATCGATGGTTACCATCTTGCCATTAACTCGTGCACCAACCATCTTATTTCCCACAGCCGTATGAATTGCATAAGCAAAATCAATTGTTGTCGAACCGTTTGGAAGGTTCATAACATCGCCTGTAGGTGTAAAGCAATATACGTTCTCAGAGAACAAATCAAGATCACTCTTAAGAAGGCTTAAAAATTCCTTGTTATCTGACATATCTCTCTGCCATTCAAGAATCTGTCTAAGCCAGCTTAGCTTAGCCTCCTCAGTATCCTGAGAATTCTTACCATCTGCGCCTTCCTTGTATTTCCAGTGTGCAGCAATACCATATTCAGCTGTCTTATGCATTTCGAAGGTTCTAATCTGAATCTCAAATGGCTGTCCACTTGGTCCAATTAACGTTGTGTGAAGAGACTGGTACATATTAGCCTTAGGCATCGCAATGTAATCCTTGAATCTTCCGGGAATTGGCTTGTACATCTCATGAATAACACCAAGTGCTGCATAACAGTCCTTGACAGAATCCACTATAATTCTTACGGCAAATAAATCAAAAATCTGGTCGAGTGTCTTGTCCTGATTAACCATCTTTCTGTAAATACTGAAGAAATGCTTAACCCTGCCATCTATCTTTGCCTTAATTCCGGCATTATCTATATGTCTCTTAACTTCATCAACTATATCTTCAACGAACTTCTCACGCTGTGACTTTCTCTGTTCTATCTTCTCTGCCAAATCATAATAAACATCTGGCTGAAGATATTTAAGAGAAAGATCATCAAGTTCTATCTTAATCTTGGAAATACCTAATCTATGAGCAATTGGTGCGTAAATCTCCATTGTCTCACGTGCTTTTTCCTTCTGCTTCTCAGGTCTCATATATTGAAGTGTTCTCATATTATGAAGTCTGTCTGCAAGCTTAATAAGAATAACTCTGATATCCTTAGCCATTGCAAGAAACATCTTTCTTAAATTCTCTGCCTGCACCTCAATCTTATCCGCATCGTAGGATAACTGTGTCAGCTTGGTAACACCATCAACTAGTAATGCTACCTCTTCACTAAATTCACGAACTATATCATCATATGTCAGAACTGTATCTTCAACTACATCATGAAGCAGTCCTGCAACA
>CAZBKO010000006.1:0-19205 GCA_964492545.1 uncultured Lachnospiraceae bacterium | reverse complement strand
AAGCTCCGCTAGTATAATTGCAACAGAAATAGGATGAATAATATATGGTTCCCCAGACTTTCTCTTCTGGTCCTTATGTGCATTACGTGCTATTGTATATGCCTTCTCAACCATAGAAATATCAGTTGATGGATGATACTTCAAAATAGCTGCAATAAGTCTGTCATATAATTCATCTGGATTATCAAATTCGTCTGGATTCTTTAATGGTTGGTTAATTATTGTCGTATCTGTATCTGCCATATGTCACCACATGCCTTTCTGTCACACTAATGCTAATGTAAGTAATATAATTGTTTATTATAGTTATAATTGAGCAAAAATGCAATGCTTAATTAACTACTCATGGGATTGCATAGGTTTAAATACACGTTCTTTAGCTTCTTTTTTTGATATTCTTGCTCTCTTAACTGCTTCTTTACAAAAATAATCCTGTGAACCAAGAAGCGTTTTTCCGCGTCTGTCTATTTTTTCGTAAACATTATCACTTCCCAATATATGGGCCTTAAGTGTGTCATTTAACTGAATATCCAAAATGTGCTTTACTTCCTCCTTAAGCTCATCATCTAACACAGGAAAAAGTATTTCCACACGTTTATCAAGATTTCTCGGCATCCAGTCTGCACTTCCCATATATACTTCATCATTTCCGTCATTATAGAAATAGAATATTCTGCTGTGTTCTAAAAATCTTCCTACAATAGAGCGAACTCTTATATTTTCACTAATTCCCGGTATTCCTACTCTCAGACAGCAGATGCCTCTTATTATCAAATCGATTTGGACTCCCGCACTTGAAGCCTCATATAATGCTGAGATTATTTTTTCATCACAAAGTGAATTCATTTTTGCGATTATTACAGCCTTTTTTCCATCTTTCGCATTTTTTATCTCACGTCTTATCAAATGCAGGAATTTATCTCTAAGCCACAATGGTGCAAGAGAAAGTCTGTTCCATACCGGTGGCTCCGAATATCCTGATATCATATTGAATACAGCAGTTGCATCCTCACCTATGGAAGGGTTACAGGTAAGTATTCCCATATCTGTATATAATTTTGCAGTTGCATCATTGTAGTTTCCGGTTCCCAGATGAACATATCTGTTTATTCCATCCTCTTCCTTTCTCACAACTAGGGTTATTTTACTGTGAGTTTTAAGTCCTACAAGTCCATATATAACATGGCATCCGGCCTTTTCTAATTTCTTTGCCCAAATAATATTGTTTTCCTCATCAAATCTAGCCTTTAATTCAACAAGTACTGTAACCTGTTTTCCGTTTTCTGCTGCCTGAGCCAAAGAAGCAATAATAGGCGAATTGCCGCTAACCCTATACAATGTCTGCTTGATTGCAAGAACATCCCTGTCATTGGCCGCCTGTTTAACAAACTCAATTACAGGTTCAAATGTCTGATAAGGATGATGCAGAAGCACATCTCCTCGTCTAATCTGTGAAAATATATCCTCATCCGTATTAAGTGCCGGTACAATTTGAGGAATATACTTCTTATCCTTTAGGGTGTCAAATCCTTCAAGACCATATACCTTCATTAAAAATGTCAAGTCTATTGGCCCATTTACCTTAAAAATATCTTCCTCCTTAACTCCAATTTCTTTTTTTAGATATTTAAGGAGGTCCTTATCCATCTTCTCCTCTATTTCCAGCCTGATTACTTCTCCCCACTGTCTTTTCTTCAGCTGCTTTTGAATTTCCTTTAATAAATCTGCTGCCTCGTCCTCATCAATTGTCAAGTCAGCATTTCTCATAATTCTGTATGGACATGCACAGAGAACCTTGTAGTTTAAGAACAATTTATCAATATTTCTCTCAATTATCTGTTCAAGTGTAGTTATTGTAACTGTCTGGGCATCATCTGATGGAATTCTTACAATACGTGGAAGTACCGATGGAACCTGCACAGTGGCAAATTCGACAGTTTTTTCTTTTTTTTGAATCAGAGCTCCTATATTAAGTGTTTTATTTCGAATTAGAGGAAATGGTCTTGATGAATCAACAGCCATAGGTGTAAGAACAGGATATACATCTGTCTCAAAGTATTTATCCGCAAATTCCTTTTGGGCATCATTAAAATCCTTATGTGCCAATACAATATTCAGATTGTTCTGCCTAAGCAGTGGCATTAGTGAACGTCCAAATGTTGTGTACTGAAGATTTACCAGATTGTGTGTTTTTTCACTGATCATATCAAGCTGTTTCTGAGGGGTAAGTCCTGCTATATCAGTCTTATCACATTTAGCATGAACCATATCTTTTAGCGACGCCACTCTTATCATAAAGAATTCATCCATATTTGATGCCGTAATGCTCAAAAACTTAAGTCTCTCAAACAACGGTTTTTCCTTATCTCTTGCTTCTAATAATATTCTGTGGTTAAAATCTAACCAACTAAGTTCCCTGTTTGTAAATAATTCCTGCATAGCTTTACCTCCTATTACTTGCTTTGTTTAATTACCGGTGTAATTCCAAATACTTCCTCAAAAAATGATACCTTTCTTGCAAATAATCCCTTCTCTAATGTAATGTCATCATCTGTTTTCGCTGTAATATACATTTCATTTTCTTTTATGTTTACTTTTATATTTTTAAATTTTTGTTTGTGGCTTCTATCGATTGCCGTTCCAAGTTTAAGAATTGCCGTCATTTTGGCCAGTGCCAAATCAGAAGTCTCGTTATTGCTATCAAGTATGCTCATCGCATTATTTCTTACTATTGCTGCAACCTGAAGTCGTTCTTTTTCAGATAATCCCAGAATCTCCGTGTTAGTAATTATATCGTAAGCACATTCACCTGCGTTTGTTGTGCTGATATATTTTCCTATATCAGACAAGATTGCTGCCACACTTAATATCATCCTGTCTCGTCTATTTAGTCCATGCAGCTTCTTTGTTGCATCATATATGCATAAAACATTACTTTCGAGTACTCCTATATAATCCATATCTGTCTTATATCTGTCTGCCATCATCCTTACAGAGCTGATAATATCATCTTCAAAATTATGCTCCAGCGATATTTTTTTAGAGTTAAGTGCATATGAAACAGCAATACCATCACACAAATCACATGCCGGTATCCAGATATTCTGAGCATCTGTTTCCTCCAGCATTTTCTTATATACAAGTACACACGGAATCAACAATGAAGCCTGCTCCTCTGATATACCAAGCTTATCTGATATTTGAACAGGTGTTTTTGCCGTCAGTGTTTTAAATCTATCTAAAAACTGCTTTTTACTCATATCTTCTCTTATATGATTATCATTTCCTTTTCTGGCAAACTGCACGATATTATCGCCAAGGGCAATTATATTTTTTACACTCTGTCACCTAAAAACATCCTGTTAAATGTTTCAATGTCATTATCAATCAGCTCATCAATTAGAAGGTCAAAATGCTCTCTATCATTGCTTAGGCTATACAGAAGTTCCCTTATTCTAAGCGAGCCAAGCTTTAAATTTCTGGTCGTTATGAGCTTCTGATTATCAAAAAGTGATATCTGAATGCTTCCGGAGCCCACATCTACAATAGCTGTTCCGTCACTTATTATCTCATTAAATCTCTTTTCATTAAATGTAAGTCCCTTTAATCCTATAAATCTCTGCATTGAATTGCTCAATATCTCAACTGTTATTCCTGTCTTTACCTTGATTCTGTCAAGTATAATCTGACAATTAGATGCTTCTCTTAATCCACTGGTTGAATATGCTTTGTACTCAGTCACCTTATATGAATTCATAATTTCCACAAAATCATTTAAAGTTGTACACAGCTCGTTAATAACATCAAAGCTGACCTTTCCCTCGGTATATGTATCCTTACCAATTTCAAGGACATGCCTTACCTGGTCTATCAAATTGATTTTGTTTTTTGATGAAATCTCATAGATTTTCATTTTGACATCATATGAACCAACATCAATTGCTGCAAATAATGAAAACGCCATACTACTCTCCATTCCGGAGCATTTTGCGACAGGCGAATTGAAATTCTGCCATAATAACTATTTGCGATGCTCCTGCACAAATAGTTGTGTGAGAAATTAGGTCATCAGACTTATTTTTCTAATGCTGTTATTAATAGTTCCCAAATATTTTTAATTCGCTTGTTTCTTCCCTGATTCCCCTAAGTGCATTCTTTACACCGGAATCATCAAGTTTTCCGTCAAATTCCACATAAAACCTGTATTCCCAATTGTTTCCTTCACCAAGTGGTCTTGATTCAATCTTTGTCATGTTAAGTCCATTATATATAAAATGTGACAAAGCATTATATAAGGTTCCGCTGTGATGTGGGAGTTCAAATGATACAAATACTTTTTTTGCATCCTTCTTATATATATTCTTGTTGCTGACAATAATAAATCTTGTAGTGTTATTGCTGTTAGTTAAGTTTCTCTGAAGAACCTTCAAATTATATATTCTTCCGGCATTCTCACTTGCTATTGCTGCCTTTGTGATATCGTTCTCTTCTATTACCTTTTTAGCACTGAGTGCTGTGTTGCTCTGGCTTATCTTCTGCCAGTTCTTGTGCTCTTCAAGGAAATCTCCGCACTGCATAAGTCCCTGTGGATGTGAATATACAACCTGTATGTCATCTATGGTTGCATCCTGCAATCCAAGAAGTGCGTGTCTGACATTTACATCAATTTCGTCCACAATATAATTATTATACTGAATAAGCAAATCATATACATCATTTACCATTCCCGCGGTAGAGTTCTCAATTGGAAGCACTGCATAATCAGCCTTGCCGCCTGACACTGCTTCCATAGCCTCCCTCCAGGTCTGAACATTAAAATTGTCGACATTTTCTCCAAAATAGTTGAGCATTGCTTCATGACTGTATGCACCAGCAACGCCCTGGTATACAACCTTAACATTATCCTTCTTAATCTCATCAACCTGTGTGAAATCTATATGTGTCTCAACTCCATGGGCTGTAAGTCTGCCATATTGAAGCTTTCTGCTCATGGCCATTATCTGAACAAACAGCTCCTCAATACTGTACTGATTAAATTCATTTGATGCATATCCCTTAACAGTTGCTATTTTTTCCAGCTCACGCCTTCTATCAAGCACTTCCTTGCCTGTACTTATTTTATAATCTGCAACCTCTGCACATTTGTTCATTCTCTCTTCAAATAATCTGACAATTTCTCTGTCAATAACATCAATTTGGTCTCTAATTTCTAATAAATCCATATTTTCTCCAATCCTTACACTAAGTATCTCACTATCTTTATGACTTTGGAAATAACCTTAATCATTGTTTTTTTCTTTCCTTTAATAGATTTGGACTCTACGCCTTCTTTTTCTACATAGTGCCCTGTATCATCCAACAGTAATGAGTCCTTCTCAATGCTGTCAAACTTTTCTTCAAGTGCTGATGTAAATTCCTGTCCGTTAATTACCAGCATATTTTCTGTATCCACATAAGTACTTCTCATATCAAAATTATATGAACCGATAACAGAAATATCGTCATCTATAATCAAAGACTTTGCATGACACGAATGATTACCGAAATACTCATAAATATTTGCTCCTGTATCAATTAAATCGCTCTTACTGTTCATATAATCAGAGGATGCCATAACATTATCACCTACTGCAACAGAATTAATCAACATTTTTACATTCGGCTGGTTCTTCACAATTTCCTTCATTCCACTGTACATCTCATCAGAAAATACTGCATATGGTGTCTGAATTGTTATGTTGTTCTCAGCACCAAGCATAAGGACCTTCATCTGATACCATACCAGAGGTTCCTTGGCATATATAGTGGTGGGATTATGTACAAATGTAGCTTTATTTATGGAAATACATTGTTTGTCATAGTCAAATGGTAAAAGTCTATCATCTTCTGCAATTGTATCATATCTGGACAAAAGTGTCTTTTTCATTTTCTTAACAGCAGATTTATTGAAAATTCCTGTTGTTGAATACTTAATCTCGCACACTGATTTATCCCATATTTTGTAGAAATACTCCCACACATCATTGATAACGCTTGCGCTGTCAATGTCATCATACTGAGAATTATACACAAGTACTTCCCTATCGTAACCCTTTGATCTTCCATCATAATCGCCGATAAAATAATCAAAGGTATTTCTTCCGCCCATAAGCAGCAGCTTATTGTCAATCAGAATATATTTGTCATGCATTCGTCCATTGATTGTCCACGGAAGAAGTACATTGGGTGTGTTATAAAACTTTATATCTATATTTGAATTAGTTCCAAGAGCGTAAAATATTTCTCCATCGCTCATATTAAGCGTGCCATACATGCCATCAACAAGAATCTGTACTTTTACTCCTCTGTCAGCTGCAGCCAAAAGGCATGCAGCCATGTCACTAAAGCTCTCGCCCTCTCGAATATCAAAGGTGGAGATTACAATACTTTCCTTTGCTTCCTCAAACATCTTTAGTCGTATGTCAAGTGCTTCGCCATTATCTTCTACTATATATGCTTTATCGCAGCTGATTGTGTCACTATAATAATCCGATGCCTTATACTGAGAGATAATGTCCTTGTTCTCTTTATGTGGAAAAGCGAACGGAAGCAGTGCTCCGGCAGCAACATAAATAGCGAATATAAGCAATGTCAATAACGTATATTTAATTATCTTTTTCCATGGAACTTTCTTTAATCTTTCTCTCATATGCTACTCCGATAAAAATGCCATATAGCCTTTCTTTGTCTCATATACATCTGCTTTGCTGACTACCTCCCAAGGCGCATGCATGTTAAGTACTGCAACTCCACTATCAATTACTTCCATTCCATATAATGATAAAATGTAAGCAATTGTGCCACCACCGCCTAAATCAACCTTTCCAAGTTCAGCTGTCTGATATGCTACATTATTCTTATCAAGAATATTTCTTAAATGTGCCATGTACTCTGCATTTGCATCATTAGAACCTGATTTTCCTCTTGAACCTGTATATTTATTAAATACCATACCATTTGCAAAATATGCTGCATTTTTCTTCTCAAATGATGATGCATATGTTGGGTCATATGCTGCGCTTACATCTGATGATAACATTCTTGAATTAGAAAGTGTTCTTCTAAGTGTAAGTTCATTGTATTCGCCCATTCTGTCTAAAAGCTCAGCAACAGCATTTTCAAAGAATTTAGACTTCATTCCTGTCGCTCCGACACTTCCTATTTCTTCCTTATCCACAAGAATACAGCAAGAAGTTCTCTTAACATCTGTATATTCAAGCATAGCTGCCAATGAGGTATAAGCACACACTCTGTCATCCTGACCATAAGCCATTACCATGCTTCCATCAAGTCCTGCATTTCTTGCATTTCCTGCAGGAACTACCTCTATTTCAGCCGAAAGAAAATCTTCTTCTTCAATTCCATATTTATCCATCAATAATTTCAAGACATTTTCCTTAACTGCATCCTTGTCCTTATCTGCTACCGGTCTGCTTCCAATAATAACATTTAAATCCTCACCCTCAATAACCTTATTAGCCTTCTTTTCAAGCTGTTCCTGAGACAAATGTATAAGCAAATCAGATATAAATACAACAGGATCATCTTTATCTTCACCTACAACAACTTCAACAATACTTCCGTCCTTCTTAGCAACAACTCCATGAAGTGCAAGTGGCAGTGTTACCCACTGGTATTTCTTAATTCCACCATAATAATGTGTATCAAAATAAGCAAATTCTGTATCTTCAAACAATGGTACCTGCTTAAGATCAAGTCTTGGCGAATCAATATGTGCGCCAAGAATATTAAGTCCATTTTCTATCTTATCAGTGCCAATATTAAATAAAATAATTGCCTTCTTCATATTAGTAATATATACTTTGTCACCTGTTGAAAGCTTTTCACCTTTTGCGATAACATCATTAAGATTTCTGTATCCACATTTTTCTACCATATCAATGGAATATTTCACACATTCTCTCTCCGTTTTGCCATTATCGAGAAACTTTCTATATTCTGCATTGACAACCTCTAATTCCTTAAGCTGATTTTCATCATAGCTTTTCCAAACATTCTTTCTTTCCATCTTAATAATCCTTCTTTCTTATAATTTATCTGATTACACCTTCCAAATCAAATGGTGGTGTATATTCTTCCTTAGCGCTGGTCTTCTCCTGCATATATCCATTTGTAAGTCCTAAATCAATACAGTAATCTAATACCTTGTTGTACTCATATGTTGTTATCTTCCTGTTAATTTCAGGATACATATCGCTGTGATAAAATGGCGTATACTGGCTCATCAATGACAATACATATGAATCCCTGTCAAAATGCTTCGCCAAATATTCCATTATTTTCATTGAATCATACCTGCCAGATGGCATAACAAGGTGTCTGATAATCACACCCTTCTGCATTATTCCATTCTTATTATACTGTGGTTGTCCGGTAATCTCTATCATCTTTCTCACAGCCTCAATACTATACTGAAAATACCCCGGTGCATTTGAATACTTAATTGCCCTATCATCATCATAGTACTTAATATCATGCAAAAATATATCAACATAGCCTCTAAGAGCCTCTATTGTTTCAGTTTTCTCATATCCGCCACAATTATACACAACAGGTATAACTAGCTCTTCCTTTATATTATCTAGCACCTTAATTATTTTGTCAACATAATGGGTTGGTGTTACAAGATTAATGTTATTTGCACCCTTATCCTGCAGCTCTAAAAATATTTCACCCAATCTCTGTGCTGATATATCGGCACCATAATTTTCATGACTCAATGTGAAGTTTTGACAAAAGCAGCATCTTAAATTACATCCACTAAAGAATACGGTTCCACTGCCTTTTTCACCACTTATACATGGTTCTTCCCAAAAATGAAGGGCTGCCCTGGCAACCCTTATTGTATCTGTGCATCCGCAGTAACCTACTGAATGTGTTCTATTCACTTTGCATTCTCGTGGACATAATGTACATTCATTATCTACCATAATTTCGAGAACTCCTCCAAATTCCAAACCTTGTTAACAAGACCATCATAGAACTCAGACTCATGACAAACAATTAATAAAGATCCCTTGTATTCCTTCAATGCTCTCTTTAAGTCTTCCTTAGCATCAACGTCAAGATGATTGGTAGGCTCATCGAGAAGCAGGATATTTGTCTGCTTGTTAAGTAATTTGCACAGTCTTACTTTGGCCTGCTCACCACCACTTAACACCTTAACCTTACTTTCAATGTGCTTGGTTGTAAGTCCACATTTAGCTAGTGCTGAACGTACCTCGTACTGTGTATATGATGGAAATTCCTGCCAAATCTCCTCAAGGCATGAATTCTCACCAGGTGCAATTTCCTGCTCAAAATATCCAATTTCAAGGTAATCTCCAAGTTCTGCCTTACCTTCCAACGAATCTATAAGTCCTAACACACTCTTTAAGAAAGTTGTCTTTCCAATTCCGTTTGTTCCAACAAGTGCTATCTTTTCACCTCTCTCCATGCGGAGATTAATAGGTGTTGATAACGGCTTGTCTTTCTCATATCCAATCACCAAATCAGTAGTTTCGAATATCATTCTTCCAGGTGTTCTTGCTTCCTTAAAGAAAAACTCTGGCTTTGGTTTCTCCTTTGCAAGTTCAATCACATCCATCTTATCTAATTTCTTCTGTCTTGACATTGCCATATTTCTTGTGGAAACTCTGGCTTTATTTCTTGCTACAAAGTCCTTAAGATCATCAATTTCCTGCTGCTGTCTCTTATAGGCTGCCTCAAGCTGTGCTTTTTTCATCTCGTGAACTTCCATGAATTTATCATAATCACCAACATATCTGTTAAGCTCCTGATTCTCCATATGATATATAATATTTATTACACTATTTAAGAATGGGATATCATGGGAAATAAGAATAAATGCATTCTCATAGTCAAGAAGGTATCTCTTAAGCCATTCTATATGTTTCTCATCCAAGTAGTTAGTAGGCTCATCAAGAAGCAATATGTCTGGCTTCTCAAGCAGAAGCTTTGCAAGAAGTACCTTTGTTCTCTGTCCACCACTAAGCTCTGTTACATCTCTGTCTAAACCAAGCTCAAGGAGATCAAATGCTCTCGCTACTTCCTCAACCTTCGCATCTATAATATAGAAATCATGGTTAGTTAAAAGATCCTGAATTGTTCCAAGTTCTTCCATCATAGTTTCCATTTCTTCTTCTGAAGCATCTCCCATATTATCACAAATATGGTTCATTTTATCTTCAAGCTCAAACAGATATGCAAATGCTGACTTAAGTACATCTCCAATAGTCATTCCCTGACTAAGTACTGTATGCTGGTCAAGATACCCAACTCTAACATTCTTAGCCCATTCAACCTTACCCTCATCCGGCATAAGCTTGCCTGTCACTATATTCATAAATGTTGATTTACCTTCTCCATTTGCTCCTACTAATCCTATGTGTTCTCCTTTGAGCAATCTAAATGATACATTGTTAAATATTGCTCTATCTCCAAAACCGTGACTAAGATTTGATACATTTAAAATCATGGTTACTATTTTCCTTTCGTTGTTAAATTGATTTCCTGTTCAACTCTGTTGTTAGCATCATCTGCTGCCACAACCTTAACATTTATCTGAGTGCCCTTGGCTGTACCATCCGGTATGTTAATAACTATAGATGATGTTGAATTCCAGCTAATCCAAGACTTGTCCGCAAGCACGCTCTTGCCAGATGCATTCTTTACATATACTGTGAAATCATACTGTATATCACCAATACCATCTGTAGCCTTTGCTTCTATTAAATAGGCTTCATTATCTGCCTTATGAACCTTCTGTGTCACTTCAAGTCCTGTAATACCAGTGTCACCTATAACTCTTGCCTGTGCGCTTACCTTACAGCACCTTCCGAGTACATCAGTGGCAGATACAACTATATCATAATTACCTGCTTTCTCAGGTACCCATGAATATTTAAATGAAGACGCACCCTGATCCTGAGAAGTTAATAATGTTTCTTCACCTGTATCGCTATTAACTAGTGTAACTTTCCACATATTAAGTCCACTTCCCGGAACATTTGCACTTATATTCACACTGTTCCCCACCTGAGCACTTATATATGATTTCGTATTGTTGATACATGCTGTCTTATCTGAAGAAGGTGTCCACTTACATGCACCTGATATCTCATCAAAATTAACATTGAGAGTCATCGATGCCACCACATTAAAACCACCATAGCTTCCAATATCTCCACTCTTATTTGCATAAATATACATTCCAGGAAGTTCGCTTATCTGCTTGTCAAAATAGCTATAGGAAATATTTCCATTGTCCTTATACTTATCCTCAAGATAAGGATCAAATATATATTCTTTTCCTCTAATGCTGATTATTGCCCACGAATGAGCTGTCCCAAGCTTAGTTGACTGTCCTGTCACATAATATGCATTCATCCCTGCTGCTCTTGCAAGTACAACGAAAGCTGATGCATATCCTGATGCATCTGTTCTATTCGTGGCAAGTGCCTGATTAGCTTCATATACTCTGTAAGCATCTGAATTAGATTCATACTGTACATCACCTAGTGCTGTAAATACAGTGGCATCAGCTGCATCATTTGTTCCTGCGCTGAAATTTCTTACTATATAAGTGTATATTGACTTAATTCTATCATACTGGCTGCCTGATGCTGATGCGAGAACTGACTGAACCTGTGTGTCAAGCTGTGCAAATCCTGTTGTTACCGGAACTATCGACGCTGAATTCAAATCACTTTCCCCACCCTCAGGCTCTCCATCTGAAGACGGTTCTGTTTCACTGACCGGCTCTGTGGTTGATTGTTCTTGTGATGTATCTTCATCACCGTCATCTATGGCTGGCGTAGTGTGAATTGTTGTAAATGTATTCTTCTCATCTTCGTCAACCCCCACAGATACCTCGTAGGTAGTCTCTTTCTCCGTTGTAGTCTCAGCCTCCACTGAAGTTGTATTATTAAGTATAGTTGCCGATTTGATTGCACTGCTGATTTTGAGTATTCCAAATGTTGTAAACATAAGTATAAACGTTGCTCCCACTGCTATGAGTACGTTCATTACCTTATCCTTTCGTTCCAGGACATCTTCATCGGATTGCTCAGGGTTATAAGATTTCATATCTTCATCCAATTCATCTTCGATATTGTCGTCATCATCGACATCTTCCGCATACTCAATATCTTCGACGTCATCATCATCACCGATATCATCGCCTTCATCTATTATCTCAAAGTCATCATCTTCAAGCTCATTAAGCTTATCATCGTCTTTTATCATAGCTAGTCTCCTAATAATTAAATAATACTATTAGTTTACTATAAAACTTCCACTTCTTCAAGAAGTAATCAAATCAAAAAAGTACTGCCACATTCACACAAAATGCAAATGCGGCAGCAAAAGTATAATTTTAGAATTGTTAAATTATTTAGCCTGGATATATCCCTGAGCCTTTAATAGCTCTGCGCAAAGTACAGCACCACCTGCAGCTCCACGAACTGTATTGTGAGATAAACCAACGAACTTGTAATCGTATACTGAATCTTCTCTAAGACGACCAACTGATACGCCCATACCATTTTCATAATCAACATCCATAGAAACCTGTGGACGATTGTCTTCTTCAAGATACTGGATGAACTGCTTTGGTGCACTTGGAAGCTCTAATTCCTGTGGAAGACCCTTGAACTGAACTAATTTCTCAATTAACTGCTCTTTAGTAGGTTTCTTCTTGAACTTAACAAATACAGCAGCTGTATGTCCGTTGAGAACTGGAACACGGATACACTGTGTTGTGATTACTGGTGAAGCAGCCTTAACGATTACGCCGTCTTCAATCTTACCCCATAATCTTAATGGTTCCTGCTCGCTCTTCTCTTCTTCTCCACCGATAAATGGAATAATATTTCCCATCATCTCTGGCCAATCTTTAAATGTCTTACCTGCTCCTGAAATAGCCTGATATGTTGTAGCTACAACTTCGTATGGCTCAAATTCCTTCCAAGCTGTAAGAACTGGTGCGTAGCTCTGTATTGAACAGTTAGGTTTAACTGCTACGAATCCTTTAGTTGTTCCAAGACGTTTCTTCTGGAATTCAATTACCTTGAAATGTTCCGGATTAATTTCTGGAACAACCATTGGTACATCAGGTGTCTCTGTCTTATCGTATGCTTCTTCAATTGCCTTAATTTCATCTTTAGACATATCAACTGCACTGAATACAAAATCAACATCTGCTGCTACTTTTTCAACTTCATTTACATTAAGAACTACAAGCTTCTTAACTGCTTCTGGCATTGGAGTTGTCATTTTCCATCTATCACCAATAGCATCTTCATATGTCTTGCCTGCTGAACGTGGGCTGGCTGCTACTGTTGTAACCTCAAACCAAGGATGATTCTCAAGTAATGATATGAATCTCTGTCCTACCATACCTGTTGCTCCTAAAATACCTACTCTTAACTTCTGACTCATAATACCTTACCTCGCCTTTTTATTTATTAGTGTCCGTCTATGACGAACATATGTCTTTGACTAAGAAATACTATACCATAGATTCATAAAAATGCAACCACTTTTTTTAAAAAAAATAATTCAGCCAGGCAAATCAATGTTGTTTGCCCGGCTAAATTTTGAATAAAATATGTATGTAAAGTATATGTAACATTGTATAAATTGGGGGTGGTAATGCTACACATAGCATGAGAAAAACCAAATTTTATGAAGTAGGTAATGCTCCGTGTCCGATTACGTAATATGGGTTATAAAATGTATATCCCTGATAATATGCAACATTATTTGCATTATTGAATTCTGTACCATATCCCCATGTTCCTGATGAACACTGCGTTGTTATTCCAAAATGAAGATGTGTTCCGGTAGAACTTCCGCCTGTGTTGCCATATACACCTATTGCCTGTCCTGCTGTTACCGTCTGTCCTACAGTTACATTTATTGAACTTAAATGTGCATAAAATGCATAAACTGTTTTTCCACTAATTGTATGCTTTACAGAAATAGTATTTCCATTAGCACTATTTTTCCCTGTCTGAGCAACAACACCATCAGTTATTGCGTATACTTTTGGATCATAAGATTTTGAATATACATCGAGTCCTAAATGGTCTTTACCCTTTGCTGTGTAAAATGTACTCCAGTTATTTCCACAAACATCCATATTTACCATTGGATATGTAAATGTCTGTGCTGTAGAAACTGAACCTTTTTCACTGTACTGCCAAATTGTATAGTTAAATGCTGTTACCGGTTTTACGCTTGTATAGCTTGCCATCCAAATATCATAATTAAGTGATGTAACATTTAATTTAGTCTTTAAGTAATATTCGTTTGAATAAATTGCAGGCTGGTATCCTGCTGCCTTAATCTTTTCACAGAATGTATTACAAATATTAGTTCTGATTGTGTTTGTAAGACCTGAATTAAGTGATCTTGCAGTAGGAACTGCATTTTCTTCCATATCGATTACTACAGGATATGTGATATCGTAACCTGAAATAAGATTGAGTACATATTGTGCTTCCTGTGCTGCTTCTGTTGTGTTGATAGCTTTTGTGTAGAAATATACGCCTACTTTCAAGCCTGCATCTATAGCACCCTGGATATTTGTCTTAAATTTTGCATCTGTTACAAGTGTTCCTGCTGAGCCATATCCTCTGTATCCACATCTGATAATTGCATATTCAACACCTGACGCCTTTACACTTGCCCAGTTAATTGTTCCGTTGTGTTCTGAAACATCAATACCTTTTGCAGGTGTAAGTAATGTCTCACCTGAACCGATTGATGAACCTGTATTTGAACCTGTGTTTGAACCTGTATTAGTATCTGTTGTTGTATCTGTTGTTGTATTTCCAATTGATGCATAGTTCTTATTAATCCAACCCATTTTATAGCCACCAGTTACATTGTATGTAATCTGATATGCTGTGCTTGTAGATCCTACAACCTTAACTGTGTCTGTTGGATAAGCCGTACCAAATTCTGTTGATAAATCTGACTTAGTATATACTGTTGCATTCTTGCTAAGCGTCATTGAATAAGGTGTTGCGCTTTCATTGATAAATGTGCTTGTCTTACAGTAACCTGTTTTTGTTCCACCTGTCACAGGATATGTTACCTTACACCATCCATTATCATAAATTGTTGAAACTGTACATTTGTCTGTTGTATATACCGAACCAATTGAAGCTGTTCCATTAACTGCACTATATACTGTAACATTTGATGTACTAATTGGATAACATGCTGTAATTGGTGATGGGTATTTAGTATTTACACTGTATGCCTTTTCATAAGACTTGTTAATCCATCCACTCTTGTATCCACCTGTTACATTGTAAAGAATCTGATAAGCATTTGATGTTTCACCTACAACTACGATTGTATCGGTTGTATATGCGCTTCCCATGCTTTCACCTGATAAATCTGATCTCTTATATACAGGAGCATTTGATTTAATGCTTATGTATTTCTTAGCGTAATCGAGATTGCTGTAAAACGCTGTCGTCTTCGTATAACCCGTTTTCGTTCCGCCTGTTACCGGATATGTTACCTTGCACCAGCCACTAGCATAAAATGCTGTTATCTTGCATGAATCTGTTCCATAAATTGATCCGTAATACGAACCGTTAATGTTTGAATACACTCCTGTGTTTCCTGTTGAAAGAGTATAAGCTGATGTTATAGGTACTAAATAATCTGTTGACGATGCATAAGACAAATCAATATTTGTCAAAATCAACGTCATCATCATTAATAATACCATTACGCCGCTGCTCACTTTTTTAATAAAATTTTTCACCATACATTCTACCTTCTTTTCTCTAGTATTTGTGCTTGAATGTGTACACGTTCCTGCGCTCTTAAGCTAGTTCAATTATATGGTTTGCTGCATAAAAAAACAGATGTCATTCGTCTAATTAACCTATGACATCTGTCTAAAATTATCTGTCTAAATTGTGCTTTACTGCATACACTGCAAGCTGAGTTCTATCATTAACTCCAAGCTTTTCAAGTAAAAATGAAATTGTGTTTCTCACTGTTCCATCTGAGATAAATAACTTAGCTGCAATCTCTTTATTTGACATTCCATCAACAACAAGCTTAATAATTTCTCTCTCCCTATCAGTTATATTAACACTATCCTCAATTGCATCGTTTTGTTCATCATTCACGATTCCTGTTCGGATATTTTCAAATATTTTATTATCAAAAACATTCATATTTGCTGCCACGTTTCTGATTGCATTAATTATCTCTGTTGAAGAACTTTCCTTAAGCACATATCCATCTGCACCAGCTTTCACAGCCTGATTAACTGATTGTGGATCATCAAATGTAGTAAGCACCATTACCTTAATGTCAGGAAATGCTGTCTTTATCATTTTCGTACCATATATTCCATCATATTCAGGCATCCTCATATCCATAAGAACAATATCAGGTTTCAGCACCTCCGCTTTCTTAAACGCCTCTAATCCATTAATAGCAGTTCCTATTACCTCAATATCAGGTGCCAGCACAAGCAATGCCCTAATACCTTCTCTTAATATTTTCAAATCATCTGCAATAATAATTTTAATCTTTTCCACAATGTACCTCATTCTATAACAATATTTTAATCACTATCTGAAATCCTTCTCCTACAGTCGATGCAAATTTAGTGATTCCTCCAAAATTATCAATTTTCTTTCTGATTCCCAGAAGTCCATCACTTTCCTCTATATGTTCACAGCCCTGTCCATTATCAAATATATACATTTCAAGAGATTCCTCAAGAAACTTAATTATAATATCCATATGGGTTGCCTGTTAATGTCTTAAACAGTTAGTTACCGCTTCTCTAAAAACCTCACACACTGCATCTGCATAATCCTTGTATCTGCCATCTTCATTCCCCTGAACGCAGACTTCTATATGAATCTCACTCACTTCACCCGCAAGTCTGTAAATTCTTGAAGTTATGCTGTTATCCTGCTCACCATTTCTAATGTTATTGATAGATTGTCTAAGTTCTTTGATTCCATTTCCGGCAAGCTCTCTAATCTGTGTCAAATGATTCTCTATTCCCATGGTATTATCACTCATTTTCTCCGCTTCGATAATGTTAATTACCGACTGAATCATTGTGAGTGTGTGACCAGTTGAATCATGCATTTCCTGAGCTATTCTATTTCTCTCATTTGCAAGAGCCCTCTCAAGTGCCTCATTGCCTGTAAGCTCCTTCATCTGTTTCTTCATAGCATACATTCGCTTATCAGCTCTATTTACTACATCATTTATGCTCTTATCCTCATCATTATGATACACTGCACTTCCATAGGCAACCGCGATTGGCATAGACCACGCAAGACGATTATTAGTATCCTCTAGCATTTTATTAAATGTATTAATTATCTCATTTATCTTTTCTCTAGGATTATTAATAACAATTATACTGAATTCATCCCCACCATGTCTATATGCGAAGCCCAAGGTTGCGCTGCTTCTCTCTATAATTCTTGCCACTTCAATAATAAGTGTATCACCCATATTATGACCATATGTATCATTAACTACTTTCAAGCTGTTGGCATCAAATTCAATTATACCGCATTCGAACTGCGATGTCTTATTTCTCTCAATATCATTTATCTTTTCTTCATATGCAGTTCTGTTTCTAAGCCCTGTGAGAGCATCTGTTATTGCCATTTTGAAATTATTCTCAGACTCTTCTCCAAGCTTAACAACTCTAAGACAATATATCATAATATCTGTAAAAATACATACGATAAATATCAGCAGGCCATATCGGCTGAAATATCCATAATCATCAAGTATATTTACATATGAATTAACAAAATCAAGCACTCCTGAAAAGACAAGGAAAATAATTGCAAAGCTGAGGAGTATACGCGAGGATTCATTTGACTCATTTGCCGAATACTTGATAGCAACATATATAAAGAACACCGAAGCAATGACAAGTCCTGCCTGAGATAGTCCTACACTTTCAGCGTATTCTACATATCCTAACAGATTTAAAATTCCTACCAGAACACACAAAACAGCTTCTGTAATTACAATGGTGTTTAATCGTTTTCCCCAATTCAATCTATATCTCTCTATCGCAAATAATGTCAATGGTAACGGTATAAATGACAATGAAATGTACGATAGTGATGAGAAGTACCATGTTTTTCCAACTATCATTGGTATTATTCTAACCTGCGTAATAGACCACAGTGCCACAAAAAATATAAATAATGAAAAATACATAAGACAGTGATTGCCATATATTCTTCTAAAGACAATTCTCTCACATATGAGACACACTACGCTTAAAATAAACATCACAAAACATATCATCAATGATGTACTTTTGTTTCGTATAAAATTCAAGCTTTTTGTTCTATAGTTAACCAGCGTAATCCCCCTAATTGACAATGACGGATTACCATATGGAAAATACATTTCTATAGACAGATTACCATTCTCGCTGCCAGCAGGAAGTTCTACAAAATGGACAAAATCTCCCGGCGATGAATTGATTATGTCTGTATCATATCCATACTGATATATCATATTTTCGTCAATATATACCTTAAAGGCTATGCTCTGTGTGGAAAAATAAAGTGTATCCATTCCATTAGGAAATGCTGCCGGTAGTTTTCTACTTATGGTGCATATACTTCCTGCTGGTGCCTTATAGTCCTTTGATAAATCATATTCTTCAATATTATCATTTGTTTTCCCGCATTCAAGATGCCATCCCTTTGATAAATCATATTCGTTGGATGAATCAGTTTTTATGTATGCAGCTATCCCCATCATTATCATCAAAATTGAAGCTGCTAAAAATGCAAATATAATACCAATATTTTTTGCCTTATTAATCTTTTTCATATATATCTCCATAATTATTTCTTTAGTAAATGTGGTATCGAAAAAAAAGTAGTTTCGATTTCATTCTCGAAACTACCCCAAATTATTAAGCTTCCAGCCAGAATTGAACTGGCAACTGGACATTACGAGTGACCTGTTATACCATTTAACTATAGAAGCATATGAAATTGCTTATGATATTATACAACAAAACCTTTGATATTTCAAGAACTTATATAACTGAATTATTTTCGCTGTAAGTAAAATTAATGTATTTTCAAGCTGAACTGCCACAG